>JAZUCN010000037.1:0-13147 GCA_045639205.1 Oscillospiraceae bacterium
AATGCCTTTTCGCCGCCGGAGAGAAGCGTGATGGTCTTGAGCTGTTTTCCGGGCGGCTGCACACGAATCTCGATGCCGCAATCAAGCGGTCTTTCAGGGTCTTCGAGCACAAGCGATGCCTTACCGCCGCCAAACATCTCGGTAAAGGTCTTGCCAAAGTATTCGTTGATTTTCTCAAATTCACGCACAAAGATGGTCGTCATCTCGTCTGTAATCGAGCGGACGATATTCTCCAGTTCAGCCTTTGCGTGCAGAACATCGCTTCTCTGTCCGTCAAGATACTCATAGCGCTCATTGACGCGCGCAAACTCCTCAATTGCGCCGAGGTTCGGCGTGCCGAGCGAGGAGATTTTGCGGCGAAGTTCGCTAATCTTCTTGTTTGCCGCAGTGAGGCTCTCAATCTCGATGCACGCATCCTTCGCCGTGCCGGGGGTCAGTTCATACTGATCCCACAGTTTATCGATGAGCTGTTTTTCTTCGAGTTCGCTTGTAGCCTTCTTCTGCTCGAGGCGCGCGCATTCACGCTCAAGAAGCAGGATGTTCTGATTCTTCTCCTGCGCTTCGCGCTCAGTGCGGATGCGCTTGGCCTCAGTCTGTGCGCGGTTTTCCGCCGCAAGACGGAGTTCTTCTCTTCTCTGCTCGGTCAGTGCGAAAAGTTCCGCAATCTGCTTGCGCTTTTCTTCCATCTGTGCCTGCAAATCTTCAATCTGCTTCTGATACTCGCCGATGAGAAGTTCCTTCTGTGAGCGGTCACCCTGCATCGCGTCGCAAAGTGCCTGCAGTTGGCGAATACTCTCCATCGCGGTCTGGCGCTCTGCGTCCTTTGCCGCGGCATCGAGCTTCAAAGCGGTAATCTCTTCCGAAAGTTTATCCGCCTGCTCGCTGATGGCAAATCTGCCCTTCTCGAGCTCTTCAATCTGCGCTTCGAGTTCCGTTTCTTTCTTCACTGCCTCCGCGCGCAGGGCTTCAAGCGTCGAAACCTTGGCATCCTCCGAGCCACTGCGGCTTTCAATGCGCGCAAGTTCTGCATCATAGTTGGCAAGGTTTTCTTCCAGAGCCTCAAGAAGCAGTCTGACCTGCTTATCTTCTTCCGTACGGCGCAGGACTTCATCCTGTGCCTCACGCAGGCGGTCAAGCACCGCGCGCTGTTCGAACTCCGTTTTTGCCGCAAGGCTTGCCGCCTTTTCACAATCGAGTTCGAGGACCTTTTTCTTTTCGTCAAGGTCTTTGACAAGCTTATCAAGACGGGCAATTTCGTTTGCACGAGACAGAACGCCCGAACTTCTAGACGCCGAGCCGCCTGTCATACTGCCGCCCGGATTCATAACCTGTCCATCGAGGGTGACGATGCGGATCTTGCTCGCGTTGGCGCGCGCCATACTGACAGCCTCGTCAAGCGCGCTCGCGATAACCGTTCTGCCGAGCAGATACTCCATGATGGGACGGTACTGCTCGTCACACTCGACGATATCCGAAGCAACGGCTACATAGCCTGCGCACTTTTCATAAGGCTTCGAGTCCATGCGCGTGCCGCGCATGACAGAAAGAGGCATAAATGTTGCACGACCACGATCGGTCTGCTTGAGCATGCGAAGGCCTGCCTTGCCTGCCTTATCATCGTCAACAACGATATTCTGCATGTTCGCACCAAGCGCGGTTTCGATTGCCGTGGTGTAGGTATCCTCGGTGTGAACCAGTGCCGATACGGGCGCGTGCACACCGCGAAGCGCGCCTCTTTGTGCCTCCTGCATCACATGCTTAACCGCCTTCGAGAAACCCTCGTAGTCGCGCTCCATATCACGAAGCATACGAAGCTTCGAAGCGGCAGTATCCGCCTCAATCGTGCAGGCATCCAGTTCCTTATGCAGGCTGTCACGCTTTTGAATCTGCGTCTGCAGGCGAAGCGCGTAGCCGCTGATGGTATTCTCGCAGGAAACAACTTCTTCCTGCGCATCACGAAGATGCTTTGCGCAGTTATCTGCCTGCTGTTTGATCTCATCGTGTCTTGTCTGCGCGGCATTGTGGTCTTCCTCGAGCGCCTGCTTTCTTGCAAGCACTTCATCCAGTGACGCACGAAGCGCGGCAATCTGCGCAGTATGATTTGCCGCTTCCTGATTTAAAAGTGCCTGATTGGCGCGAAGTTCCAGGATACGTCCGCCTGTGCGGTCTGAAGAATCCGTCAGTTCACGGCTCTTCTGCATGGCATCGCGCAGGCTGTTTTCAATCTCTTCGAGCTGTTTGACGATCTCGTCAATGCGCGATTTGTGCTGGTCAATCTGCGTGCTGATGCCGCCACTGCGGTTATCCTGCTCAGCAAGTTCTTCGCGCACACGCACAATATTTTCCTGTCTATGCTCAATGCCCGCCTGCAGAACATTGAGGTCCGCCTGCGCGCTCTGATGCTCCTGCTCGGCGTGCGAGATTGCCTCGTGGCGCTCGTCAAGCTGAAGTGTCTGTCTGTTCAGTTCCAGGGACAACTGCTCGGATGCGGCATAGAGGCTGTTGAGCTCACTATGTGCCTGCTCAAGGACAAATGCAGACGAGGCAAAGTCCTCCTCGGCTTTTCTCGCGCTTGCGCCAAGTTTCTCCAAGGAATCGAGCCAAACTGTGACCTCGTAGCCCTTGAGTTCCTCTCGCAAAAGCAGATACTTCTGCGCCTTTTCCGCCTGCTCACGAAGCGGCTCGACCTGCATTTCAAGTTCGGAAATCTTATCGCCGATGCGAAGCAGATTATCTTCCGTCGAAGCGAGTCTGCGCTCAGTTTCCGCCTTGCGGTAACGGCACTTGGAGATGCCTGCCGCCTCTTCGAAAATTTCGCGGCGCTCGGTGCTCTTGACGGATAGAATTTCGTCAATTCTGCCCTGACCGATATTGGAGTAACCTTCGCGGCCAAGACCCGTATCCATCAAAAGTTCGTGGATATCGCGCAGTCTTGCAGACTCGCGGTTGATGTAATACTCGCTCTCACCCGAGCGGTAGTAACGTCTTGTGATGCTTACCTCGGATGTTTCGATGCGAAGCGCGCCATCACGGTTGTCAAAAATAAGCGTTGCTTCTGCAAAACCGACCGCCGCGCGCTTCTGTGTACCGCCAAAAATGACGTCTTCCATCTTCGCGCCGCGCAGTGCCTTTGTGCTCTGCTCGCCCATAACCCAGCTGATGGCATCGGAAATATTCGATTTACCACTGCCGTTCGGACCGACAATCGCGGTGATGTCACTGCCGAACTGCAGAACGGTTTTGTCGGGGAAAGATTTAAACCCCTGAATCTCGAGTGCTTTCAGATACACGCGCATACCTCTCCATTGTCAATAGTTCCATATATTGTAGCAATTTCCTGCAAAAAAAG
The DNA here is from genome assembly GCA_045639205.1 of Oscillospiraceae bacterium. GTDB lineage: Bacteria > Bacillota > Clostridia > Oscillospirales > Oscillospiraceae > CAG-170. Next base: position 3,350 of record JAZUCN010000037.1, read on the forward strand.
CAAGTGCTCGACTACCTCTTTTCGCCCTTTGTCTGCATCTTTGCAAACGTGCGCGGTGTCATGCCGCGTGAGGACTTGAATACGCGGTAAAAAGTCGGCGCGCTTTGGAACCCTGCCTCAAACGCGGCGGTTAGAATATCACGCTGTGCATCCTGATATATCAAGGACTCAAACTGCTGAATGCGCAGTTCATTGAGGTACTGACTAAAGTTCATGCCCGTTGTCTGCTTGAGAATATGCGAAAGATGATATTTGCTGAAACCAAGCGTCTGTGCAGTATGCTCCAATGTGATATCGTGTGTACAGTTTTCACTTAAGTGCACAAGCAACCGCCTTGCTGTCTGCATATCGGCGCTGTTTGCCTGTTCGGACAGTCCGCAAAGTCTCACAAGCGCGCCGAGCAGTTGGTCTGAAAGTCCCTGCCTCTCAAGCTTATTTGAATGGGTCAGTTCGAAGAATCTGTGCATCAGCGCGATGAGTTCAAGACTTCCCGTTTCGGGTGTCAGGTGCACATTAGAGAGCACTCTTCCGTTGCAGTATGCGTCAAAGTGACGCAAATAAACAGGCGGCAGAATGATGACATCGTAGAGTTTATCTCCCAGGAACTGGTGCACATCAAAACTGCGTACAACGACCACTTCATCTTTGTTAAGCAAATACTGCTTTCCGTTGTGCAGCATCTGCACGCCGTCCTCCACGCAGGCAATCACCTCAACTCCCTTATGAAAGTGCGCGGCGAAACTCGCGCACGATCTGTCGCACGCAATTTCCTCTTTGCCGTCCCGATAAATTTCATAATACGCATTCATATCATTCTCTCCGCAACTTTTGAGATAATTTTTGTAAAATTTGGGTGGAATACGGGTTCTTGAAGTATTATAATGAGATTATCAGACGAAAACAAGAGAAGAGGTAAGGATTTATGACGATTAAAATCAGCGACCTGACTCTGGAAGAAAAAATGCACCTGCTCATCGGCTCCGGCCTGTGGGACATGTATGATGCCGACGGCAAAATTCCGCACGTCAGCATGAACGACGGCCCGCACGGTCTGCGCAAGCCCACGCCCGACCGCACTGCAACTATCCCCTGCCACGCGTATCCGACACTCTCGCTGTTGGCTTCGTCGTGGAATCCCGAAACGGTCAAGACTGTTTCCTCAGCGATTGCTGACGAGTGCATCGAGCACGGCACGGACATTCTGCTCGCCCCCGGCATCAACATCAAGCGTACGCCCTACTGCGGCAGAAACTTTGAGTACTTCAGTGAAGATCCCCTGCTGGCAGGTACGCTCGGCAAGGCATATGTCGAAGGCATTCAGGAAAGAAATGTTTTGGCAACTGTCAAGCATTTCTGTGCAAACAACCTCGAGTCTTACCGCTCGCAGGCTTCGAACGATATTGACGATCGCACCCTGCATGAGATTTATCTGCGCCCGTTTGAGATCGCGCTTGAGGCAAAGCCCGGCTGCATTATGTGCAGCTACAATGGCGTCAACGGCGTGTTTGTCTCGGAGAACCAGTACATCCTCAAGACGATTCTTCGTGAAAAACTCGGCTTTGAAGGCATGCTCATGTCCGACTGGTATGCGGTCACCGAACGTGCAAGGGCCCTCAAGGCAACACTCGATCTACAGATGCCCGAGGATGCTTACGGCTTTGAAGAACTTAAGCAGGCATACGAGGACGGCTTTATTACCGATGCCGAAATTGACGCCTCTGTTGCCCGTATCCTCGCACTGGTCGAAAAGTGCGTAGAAAACCGCAAGGTAAGCCGTCAGATGCTGACGAACGAAGAGCGCTCGCAGATTGCCATCAACGCTGTCACCGACTCTGTTGTCCTCATGAAGAATGAAGGCGATGTTCTGCCTTTGAAAAAAGGCTCGAGCGCACTGGTTGCCGCCTGCTACATGGACTACACGCCCACCCTCGGCGGTGGCGGTTCTGCCAATGTCACGCCGATGAACAAGCCTGCTGTCCTGCATGATCTGATGCAGAAGAGCGGCCATTTCTCCAAGGTCATCGAAAACCGGCCTTCCATCAACATCTACGAACCTGTGGATGTGGGCATCGTGACAGTTGGCAACCGCGTGGAAGAAGAACGCGAATCCTGGGATCGCACCACGCTTCGCCTGCGTCCTGTTGACGAGCAGATGATCCGCAATGTTGCAAGATCGCACAAAAAGACCGTTGTCATTCTTTACAGCGGCTCCGCTGTTGATGTTTCGCCGTGGATTGATGAAGTCGATGCTGTCGTTTGGGCAGGCTTCGGCGGCGAAGGCGTGCAGGACGGCATCGTCAAGGTTCTCACAGGCGAGGTCAGCCCCTCGGGCAAACTCGCAGAAACCTGGCCCATCAGCGATGCAGACATCATTGACCAGGGCGAACTTCGCGACGGTCTGTATGTCCGCTACAAAGAAGGCGTTATGGTCGGCTACCGCTACTACGAAGACGGCCGTATCCCCGTCCGCTTCCCGTTCGGTCACGGCCTTAGTTACGCGAAATTTGACTACTCCGATCTGAAGATCGAAAAGCACAGCGAAACGGACTACACAGTCAGTTTCACACTTACCAACAACTCCAATGTTGACGCAAGCGAAGTCGCACAGCTCTATGTCGGCGAGATCGCGCCGCATGTCGCTCGTCCTGTCAAGGAACTGCGCGCGTTTGAAAAGGTCTTCCTGCGTGCGGCTGAAAGCAAGACCGTCAGCCTGACGCTTGACCGCAGAGCCTTTGCTTACTACAGCATGAACATCAATGACTGGTATGTGGAAAATGACATTTACCGCATCATGGTCGGCGCTTCCAGCGCGGATATTCGTCTGGAAGATACCGTCATCATCGAACTTCCGAAGTATACCCAGTTCACGCACAGACACAGAAACATTATGACCTGATAAGATGGAACGCGAGAGGTGAAGATTTATGGCCGTTAAAATTTCCGATCTGACTCTGGAAGAAAAAATGCACCTGCTCATCGGCTCGGGCATTTGGGACATGTATGACGCAAATGGCAAGATTCCGCACGTTGTCATGAATGACGGACCGCACGGTCTGCGCAAGCCCATGCCCGATGACCCCAAAAAAACAATTCCCTGCCATGCGTATCCAAACCTGGCGCTGCTTGCAGCATCGTGGAATAAGGACACCGTAAAGTCTGTTGCCTCTGCAATTGCGGATGAATGCATCGAGCACGGCACGGATATTCTGCTTGCGCCCGGCATCAACATTAAGCGCACTCCCTTCTGCGGCAGAAACTTCGAATTCTTCAGCGAAGACCCTCTGCTTGCCGGCGAACTTGGCAAGGCGTATATTGAGGGCGTGCAGGAACGCGGCGTTTTGGCTACTGTCAAGCATTTCTGCGCCAACAATCAAGAGGCTTACCGCTCGCAGGCATCGAATGATATCGACGAGCGCACGCTTCACGAGATTTATCTGCGCCCGTTTGAGATTGCGCTCGAAGCAAAGCCCGGCTGCGTGATGTGCAGTTATAACGGCATCAACGGCATTTTCGTTTCGGAAAACGAGTACATTCTCAAGACGATTCTGCGTGAGAAGCTTGGCTTTGACGGCATGCTGATGTCCGACTGGTTTGCAGTCACCGAGCGCGCCAGAGCGCTCAAGGCAACGCTCGATTTGCAGATGCCCGAAGACAAGTACGGTTTTGATGAACTCAAGCAGGCGTTTGACGATGGCTATATCACAGAAGCAGAGATTGATGCCTCCGTTGAGAGAATCCTCGCGCTTGTAGAAAAGTGCGTGGAAAATCGCAAGCACGCAAAACGCATGCTTACAGATGAGCAGCGCACGAATGTTGCTATTGACGCGGTCACAGACTGCGTTGTGCTGATGAAGAACGAGGACAACATTCTGCCTTTGAAGAAAGGCTCGAGTGCACTCGTCGCGGGTCATTATATGGACTACGCACCCACACTTGGCGGCGCAGGTTCGAGCGAGGTCACGCCACTTGCCTGGCCTGACCCGCTGCACAGAGTCATGCGCGAGAGCGCCTACTTCTCTGAGGTACTCGAGTGCCGTCCGTCTGTTAAGATTTATCAGCCCGTCGATGTTGCAATCGTCACGGTCGGCAACCGCAAGGAAGAAGAACGCGAAGCATGGGACCGCACGACCCTTCGTCTGCGTCCGTATGACGAGCAGATGATTCGCAACGTTTCCCGTGCGCATGAGAAAACGGTTGTCGTCGTTTACAGCGGCTCTGTTGTTGACGTTTCTCCGTGGATTGACGATGTCGATGCCGTTGTTTGGGCAGGCTTCGGCGGCGAAGCTGTGCAGAAAGGTCTTCTCAAAATCCTCACAGGCGAAGTCAGCCCCTCGGGCAAACTTCCCGAAACGTGGGCAATCAGCGCCGATGATGTCATCGACCAGGGTGACTTCGGCAACGGACTTTGCGTGCACTATAAAGAAGGCGTGCTCGTCGGCTACCGCTACTATGAGCACGAACATAAGCCCGTTCGCTTCCCGTTCGGTCATGGTCTCAGTTACGCAAAGTTTGACTATTCTGACCTTAAAATTGAGAAAACAGGCGCTACGGACTTTGCTATCAGCTTTAAAATCACAAATACGTCCGATATCGACGCGAACGAAGTCGCACAGCTCTATGTAAGCGAGATTGCGCCGCATGTCGTGCGCCCCGAAAAGGAACTTCGCGCGTTTGAAAAGGTCTTCCTGCGTGCAGGCGAAACCAAAACTGTCACACTGAGCCTTGACCGCAGAGCCTTCGCCTACTTCAGCATGAATCTGCATGATTGGTATGTGGAAAATGACCTCTACCGCGTCATGGTCGGTTCTTCCAGTGCGGATATTCGCCTCAAGGGTGTGCTTGAAATTGAGCTTCCCAAGTACACGCAATATACGCACACCCACAGAAATATCTTCTAAACAAAAACGCGCCTGCGGAACACTCCGCAGGCGCATTTTTCTTATTCATTCGGGAACAATTTTTCAATTGCCGTGCGCGCAGCATCTTGCTCTGCGCGTTTTTTACTGCTTCCGCTGCCCTGCCCAACGCGTTTTCCATTGAGCAGAACCTCAACGGTAAAAACCTTATCGTGGTCGGGACCCGACTCGTCCAGAAGCGCATAAGAAATCACTTGATTTTTCTTTCTTTGCACAAGTTCCTGGAAGGCGGTTTTATAGTCAAAGTTCTGCGGCTTGCAGGACATCGCATCTTTAAGAATGAGTCTGTCAATGATACCCTTTGCCGCTTCAAAGCCGCCGTCAAGATACGCCGCGGCAATGACCGACTCCATCGCATCGGATACGATGCTCGCGCGGTTTCTGCCGCCCGAACCTGCCTCACCGTGACCGAGAAGCAGATGCTCTCCAAGATGGATGGTCGCCGCCTGCTTGGCAAGATTTTTCTCGCACACAAGTTCTGCGCGCATGCGCGTCATCTCGCCCTCGGGAAGCTCAGAGAAATTACGGAAGAGAAATTCCGCGACCACAAAACCGAGAATCGAGTCGCCTAAAAATTCCAGGCGCTCATTATCCTGCAGACCGAGCGCACGGTTTTCATTCGCATAGGAACTGTGACGAAGCGCATGTTCTAACAAGGACTTATCGCTAAATTCGTAGCCAATTCCCCGTTCGAGTTCTTTCAGCATGATGTCAGCTCCTTCGGCACGCTCATCGCGTCGACATTTGCAACCAAATCTGCCGCAATATCAGCGCGCACTGCCTCAACCGCCTGCCGCACCGCACTGCGGAACGCGCGCGCATCGGACGAGCCGTGCGCCTTGATGACAGGCTTTGTAAGGCCAACAAACATCGTGCCGCCGACCTCGCGGTAGTCCATCTTGTTTTTCATCGCGCGAACGCCCTTGCCGCACACAAGCGCACAGAGCTTCGTCGCAAGATTCTTCATAAAAATATCCTTGACCATTGAAGCCATGAACAGCGCTGTTCCCTCAATGGACTTCAAAAGCACGTTGCCCGAGAAGCCATCGGCAACCACAACATCCGCTTCGCCCAGCGGCACACCGCGCGCTTCAACATTACCGACAAAGTGCAGATAACCCGCGTCGGATGCCTTCTGCAACAGTGCGTAGGTTTCCTTCTGCAGGCTCGTGCCCTTCGTATCCTCTGCGCCGATGTTCAAAAGCGCCACACGAGGCTGCTTGACGCCGAGCAGTTTCTTCGCGCAGTATGCGCCCATAAAGGCAAACTGCAGAAGGAACTCGGGTGTGCACTCTGCATTCGCGCCACAGTCAATAAGCACCGCGTTTCCGCGCTTGGTCGGAATCACGGGGCACATCGCCGCGCGGCGGATGCCCTTGACACGCTTAACAACCAGCGTTGCCGCGGAAAGGAGCGCGCCTGTCGAGCCTGCGCTGATCATAGCGTCTGCCTGACCGTCTGCAACCATGCGCAAACCCTTGACCATGGACGATTCCTTGCGAGTCTTTACCACAGACGCAGGGTCATCGTGCATCTCGACCACATCATCCGCGTGAGCAATTTCTACGCCCTGCGGCAACGTTTCGATGCCGTTTCTCTTCAAACATTCGAGGATTTCTTCACCGCGGCCAATCAAGACTACATCAACGCCGAATTCTTTTGCCGCTTCGATCGCACCGAGCGCCGCGGCATCGGGCGCATGATCGCCGCCCATTGCATCGACAACAATACGCATATTATCCTCCCACACTCTCGCCTTGCGAGATTCTGTCTATCTGCTCCAGCGACCGCTGTGCAATCGCCAGATTTTTATTTGCTTTTCCCTTTACTCGGTAACCGAGCGGCGTCATGATGCCAAAATTGACATTCATCGGCTGGAACGAGACAATGCGCTCGTCACTGATGTATGCCGCCAACGCGCCGATTGCCGTTTCCTGCGAAAATTCGGGCATGTTCGTCCCCTGCAGTTTTGCAGCCATCGCAACAGCCGCCAAATATCCCGATGCCGTGGACTCCACATAGCCTTCGACACCTGTCATCTGCCCTGCAAAGGCAACGAGCGGCTCTCTGCGGTCGGCATAATAGCGGTCCAGCAGTTTCGGACTGCACAGGAAGGTGTTTCTGTGCATCACGCCGTAACGCACAAATTCCGCATTGCCAAGCGCGGGAATCATGGAGAACACGCGCTTTTGCTCGGGAAATTTCAGATGCGTCTGGAAACCGACAAGGTTATAGACCGAGCCTGCGGCATTGTCCTTTCGGAGCTGGACGACCGCATAGGGATCTTTGCCTGTCTTGGGGTCTGGCAGACCTACTGGCTTGAGCGGTCCGTAGCGAAGCGTGTCGATACCGCGTCTTGCCATAACCTCTACAGGCATACAGCCTTCAAAGACCTTGCTGTCCTCAAAGCCGTGCACTTCTGCTTCCTGTGCCGTGCGCAGTTCCGCGACAAACGCCTCATACTCCTCTTTGTTCATCGAGCAGTTGATATAATCGGGCGTGCCGCGGTCGTAGCGCGATGCAAACCAGGCGTGCTCCATATCAATGGAATCAAAGGTTACAAGAGGCGCCGCGGCGTCGAAGAAGTTCATGTAATCCTCGCCGCCAAAATAGCGCTGAATAGCCTCACTCATGCCGTCGCTGGTCAAGGGACCTGTGGCAATGATAACTGGCTTTTCAGGAATTTCCGTCAACTCCTGCTCTATGACTTCGATCCGCGGATGCGAGCGGATTTTTTCCGTCACCATGGACGAGAACGCATAGCGGTCAACGGCGAGCGCGCCGCCTGCTTCCACGCGGTTTGCCTCTGCGCACTCGAGAATAATACTTCCGAGTCTGCGCAGTTCTTCCTTGAGAAGTCCTACGGCATTCTCAAGTCTGTCACCGCGCAGAGAGTTCGAGCAAACGAGTTCTGCAAAATCCGCGCTATGATGCGCAGGCGACATTTTATGCGGTTTCATTTCATACAGCACAACATCAATGCCGCGCTGTGCAAGCTGCCATGCTGCCTCGCATCCTGCAAGGCCAGCGCCAACAACCGTTACTTTTATGCTCATTTTGTACCTTTTTTCTTTGCGGACGACTTCTTGGCCGTCTTTTTTTCTACCTTTTCTTCCGTCTTTTCCTCGGTGTCTTCTGCCTTCTTGCGGTAGCCGCGCTTATCTTCGGGCAGGAAGTTCGGGCATTCCATGTTGATGCAGAAGGGCTTCATCGCGCCGCGACCCGAGCGTTTAAACATCGTCTGACCGCAGGTCGGGCAATCGTGCTCTGTCGGCACATCCCAAGTCATAAAGCCACACTGTGCGCCGCGCTCGCATGCATAGTATGCGTAGCCGCGCTTGGACTTGCGTTTGAGAATCGTACTGCCGCACTTCGGGCAGCGGCCGGGCATGCGCTCAACAATGGGCTTGGTGTTCTTGCACTCGGGATAACCCGGGCAGGCAAGGAACTTGCCAAAGCGGCTAATTTTGACAACCATGTTTCTGCCGCAAAGCTCACAAACCTCGTCCGAAACCTCATCGGGCACCTTGAGTCTGGTGTCCTTGAGTGCCTCTTCTGCCTGCGACATTTCCTTGTGGAAACCGTCATAAAAGTCTGCGAGAACTTTCTTCCACTCGACACTGCCCTCTTCGACATGGTCGAGTTCTTCTTCCATCGAAGCGGTAAACTCGAGGTTAATAATATTCTGGAAATGCTCCATCATGAGCGAGTTCACAACCTCACCGAGCGGTGTGGGAGAGAGTTTTTTGTCTTTCTTGACAACATATTCTCGGTCCTGAATCGTTGCAACGATAGAAGCGTAGGTCGACGGACGGCCGACGCCCTTTTCTTCCATTGCACGGACAAGTGAAGCCTCCGTGTATCTTGCAGGCGGCTGTGTAAAGTGCTGTGCCTTATCGATCACACCAAGACGGAGTTTTTCGTTCTCAACAAGGTCGGGCAGAGCGCTGAGTACTTCTTCTTCCTCGTTGTCATGGCTCTCTTCATAGATTGCCGTAAAACCCGCAAAGCGCAGACTCTGACGCGTCGCGCGGAACATGTGCTTGCCGCACGCGGCTTCGATCGCCGTTACATCATACTCGGCATTTGCCATCTGTGAGGCAATGAAACGGTTCCAAATGAGCCTATACAGGCGGAACTGCTCCTTGGTCAAGTCCTTTTCAACCAACTCGGGATAGAGTTCTACATTACTCGGTCGAATCGCTTCATGCGCGTCCTGTGCGCCGCTCTTGGGCTTATAGCGTCTGGGCGAGCCCGTATAATACTTCTCGCCATAACGGCTCTTGATGACCGAGCCTGCCGCCGCAAGCGCCTCTTCGGAGATGCGAAGCGAGTCGGTACGCATGTAGGTGATCAAACCGACCGAGCCTTCGCCCGAAATCTCGATGCCTTCATAGAGCTGCTGGGCAATCATCATCGTGCGGCGAGGCGTCATGTTAAGCTTGCGCGAAGCTTCCTGCTGAAGCGTTGAGGTGATGAACGGAGGCGCGGGGTTCTTCTTCTTTTCCGAGTTTTTGATACTGCTGACCGAGAATTCCTGCGCGCGGATATCAGACAAAATCGCTTCGACATCGGCCTCGCAGTTAAGATCCTTCTTCTTGGGGCTTCCGTAGTAGCGGGCAGTAAACTTACCTTCTTTGCCGATTCTTGCAAGTTCGACATCCAAAGACCAGTATTCCTGCGGCACAAACTCACGTATCTCATTCTCGCGGTCAACTACCATTCTCGTTGCGACCGACTGCACGCGGCCTGCGGACAGACCCTTACCCACCTTCTTCCACAGAAGCGGAGACAACTGATAGCCAACGATGCGGTCAAGTACGCGGCGCGCCTGCTGAGCATCGACCAATCTCTGGTCGATCGGGCGCGGATGTTCCATAGA
>JAZUCN010000038.1:0-2498 GCA_045639205.1 Oscillospiraceae bacterium
ATGACAGGACCGAAGGTCGCGCCAAAGCCTGCCCAAGCGAAGGAAACGATGGTGAAAATGACGCTGTCCTCATCCCAAGCGATGATCATGCCGATCAGAGAGGTGACGGTGAGGATGATGCGGGTCACGCGCATGATCTGCTTGTCCGTTGCATCCTTCTTCATAACGCCGCCGAACAGGTCTTTGGCGAAGGCGGAAGCCGCGATGAGCAGATACGAGTCAGACGAGGAGATGGTGGCAGCAAGAATGCCTGCCATAACGATGCCTGCCAGCAGCGGCGGCAGGAGCGAACTGGACAGAGTGATGAAGATGCTCTCTGCACCGGATGCGGTCAGGAGCGATGCTTCCGTGCCGAACAGAGCGCGGCCGAGGACGCCGATAAAGACAGCTGCTGCCAGGGAGATGAGTACCCAAACAGTTGCGATGCGGCGCGAGAGCTTGAGCTCGTCAACGCGGCGGATGGCCATGAATCGCAGAAGAACCTGCGGCATGCCAAAGTAGCCAAGGCCCCAAGCCATCATGGACAGAACCGTCAGCAGACCGTAGGGTCTGGGCTCGCCGAAGACAGCGGCGCCATTGACGACCTGCTGCACACCGTTTGCATCGGTGGCGGGCGTTGCCATTGCGCTGAGCGAGAAGTAGCCGGGGATCGCCTTGGCGTTCTCAAGAACAGCGTCCAGACCGCCTGCGGAGACCGTGCCGGTAATGAGCACGACGAGCAGAGCAAAGACCATGACGATTGCCTGCATGAAGTCCGAAGCACTTTCAGCCAGGAAGCCGCCGATGAAGGTGTAAACGATAACGAACAGAGCGCCGACAATCATCATCGAATGATACGAGGTATTGAACAGAGTGCTGAACAGCTTGCCGCAGGTAACAAAGCAGCTTGCCGCATAGACCGTGAAGAACACAAGAATGAAGATCGCAGAAATGCTCAGCAGAACCTTTTTCTTCTCATGGAAGCGGTTGGAGAAGAAGTCGGGAAGCGTGATGGCATTGCCCGAAATGTAGGAGTAGTTGCGCAGGCGCTTCGAGACGATCAGCCAGTTGATGTAGGTACCGACGGCAAGACCGATTGCGGTCCATGCAGCATCGGCAATGCCGCACCAATACGCAACGCCGGGCAGACCCATCAGCAGCCAGCCGCTCATATCGGAGGCTTCGGCACTCATTGCCGTGACCCACGGACCGAGCGAACGTCCGCCGAGGAAGTAGTTATCCGAGCTTTGCTGCGCACGCTTGGCAAAGAACAGACCGATGCCGATGACAACAAGCATATATGCTGCCATGGAGATGAAGATTTGCAGAGTTTCAGAGTTCATAAGATCCAATCCTTTTTTTCTGATGTATAAACGAAACGCGAGGTCGGCAGCACCCGATGGGTGCTGCCGACTCCCTTGCTTCGTGTTACCCAAAACAAGTGCTTATCCAAGCAGGGAGAATGCGACAAAGAGCGAGGAAAGAAGCGAGGAGACGAGCGAGACGACGGTGATCTGTGTGTTGATCGACGGGCCTGCGGTATCCTTGAACGGATCGCCGACCGTATCGCCGATGACAGCAGCCTTGTGGGCTTCGCTGCCCTTGCCGCCTTCGTTGCCTGCTTCTACATATTTTTTTGAGTTATCCCACAGACCGCCTGCATTGGACATAAACAGCGACAGCAGAAGGCCGCTGACGATGTTGCCGAGCAGGAAGCCGCCGATTGCCTGCGGACCGCCGACAAAACCGACAACAAGCGTTGCGCAGATGGTCATGAGGCCTGCCGGAATCAGTTCGCGCAGTGCGCCCGAGGTTGCAATATCAATGCACTTATCATATTCGGGCTTTGCCGTGCCTTCGCGCAGACCAAGGATTTCCTTGAACTGGCGGTGAATTTCCGCAACCATGCGCTGGGCATTGCGGTCAACACCAAGGATGAGCATTGCCGAGAATACGGCGGGGATTGCCGCGCCGATCAGCACGCCGAAGAAGACCGTCGGCTGCATGATATCAAAGCCTGTGATAAGCGCCTTGCCAGCTTCGGCAAGTGCGGCGTTCGCCTCGGACATGAACGCGCCGAGCAGGGAGATGACCGTCAGACCTGCCGCACCGATGGAGAAGCCCTTCGTAACAGCTTTGACAGTATTGCCTGCCGAGTCGAGTTCGTCTGCGATGCGGATGGTCTCTTCGCCAAGACCGCCCATTTCAGCAAGACCGCGGGCATTGTCGACGATCGGACCGTAAGCGTCGTTGGAGATAATCATGCCGACGATCGAGAGCATGCCGATTGCCGCCATCGAGATGCCAAAGATAGCATAGCCGTCACCCATAGGTGCGCACAGCTGATAAGCAACGAGTGCGGATACTGCGATGCCGAGCATCGCGGGAAGCGCCGAAACAAAGCCGTATGCCACGCCCGAGAGAATGGTGAATGCAGGACCGGAAGCCGATGCATGCGCCACTTTTTTGACGATGGGCTTGGTGTCGTCAGTGAAATAGTCGGTGGTCAGGCCGATGAT
>JAZUCN010000039.1:0-2681 GCA_045639205.1 Oscillospiraceae bacterium
ATCGGAAAGACGGATGCGCGCCATACCGCGCGCAGTTTTTCTTCATCGAGGGTGTCGGGTCTGCCGCCTTCGACGGTGAATTCCAGACAGCGCGAGAGGTCAAAACTTTCGTTTACGGCCGCAAGCAAACGCGCCATTTGGCTTGATGACAGCGTGGTCGGGGTGCCGCCGCCCATGTATAAAGAGCGGATATGCAGGCCCGATTCTTTTAAGAGTTTTCCCGTGTGGCGCACCTCGCGGATGAGCGCGTCAAGATACGGCGGCAGATATGCGCCGAAGCGCTCAATCGACTGCGTGACAAACGAGCAGTAGGCGCAGCGTGTGGGGCAAAACGGAATGCCGATATAAACGGAAAGGTCGCGCGAATCCAGAAGCGATTGGGCCTGCACGGTGTGCTCCGATGCATCAAGGCAGAGCCGTCTTCTTTCTTCTGTGACAAAATAGCGGTCGCGCAGCAGGCGGTCTGCCTGCGCTCTCGTGCCGCCCTGCATCAGGCAGGCGGTGGAGAGTTTTGACGGACGCACGCCGCAAAGCGCGCCCCAAGGCGGTGTTTCGCCGAGCACTTTTACCGCCGCGCGGTAATAGCTCGTCTGCAGGATGCGTCTTGTCTCGCGTACATCGGCATCGGAAAGACGGATGCGCGCCATACCGCGCGCAGTTTTGCCGTTTAAGGTGATTTTGGCGGTGGCGGTCAGCCACTGTTTGCCGCGGCGAAGCATAGAGACAGCGCCGTCTTCATGAGAAAACGGCTCTGTGACAAATTCGCTGGGCGTATCGCCAAACAACTGCATCTGCAATTGTTCGACCGCGTAACGCTCCGCGTGGCCATCGAGATACAGTTTCATACGCGCATTGCCTCTTGCATGTAGTAATTATAGGCGCGCTCGCGGGCGATGGTGGTAGACTCTCCGTGACCGGGATAAACGGCAATTTCGCCATCGAGATGGGACAGGCGGCGGAGCGATGCCATCATATCGGCAAGACTGCCGCCCTCAAAATCGGTTCTGCCGCAGGCACCTGCAAAGAGGGTGTCGCCTGCAAACAGGTGGTTTTCTGCCAACAAGCACACCGAGCCGGGGGTATGACCCGGGGTGTGCAGAACGCGGATGGGAAGCTCGCCAAGGCAGAGGGTGTCGCCCTCGCGGTAAGTGTGGGTGTAGATGAGGTTGCCGTGGCTCATATTGTGCGCATTGTCCGAATCGTTTTCGTGCACATAGATGGGCGCGTCGGGATATTGCGCATGAAGCGCCTGCAAAGCGCCCGTGTGGTCAAAATGCGCGTGCGTGAGCAAAATCATGCAAACCGTTTGCGTGCCGACGGCATCGATGATGCGCTGTGCAGCGGCGCCCGGGTCAACGATGGCGCAAAGACCTGCGTGACAGAGGAGATAACAGTTGGTTTGCAGCATGCCCACAGGCAGGGTCGTGATGTTCATGAGTTCCTCCGTTATTTGAGTGTATCGCTGTCGACAATCAGCGTAACAGGTCCGTCATTGACAGACGATACTTTCATATCTGCGCCAAATTCTCCATGCTCGGGCACAAAGCCGAGCGCTTCACATTCGCGCAGGAACTGCTCATAAAGTTCATTTGCGAGCATCGGCGCGGCGGCGCCGATAAAACTCGGGCGTCTGCCGTGGCTGACATCACCGTAAAGCGTAAACTGGCTGATGACGAGCACGCGTCCGTTCACATCGGAAAGACCGAGGTTCATCTTGCCGTTTTCGTCGGAGAATACGCGCAAGGACAGAATCTTCTGCGCCATTTTGCGGCAGATATCGGGGGTGTCATTTGGACCAACGCCAAGCAGAATCAAAAAACCCTGCCCGATTGCACCGACGGTTTTTCCGTCAATGCAGACATCGGCCTTGGATACTCGGGTAACAACGGCTCTCATACAATACTCCTGTCAGTTGATGGCGCGGCGCACTTCGCGCACGCCCGAGATCCCGCGCAGGCGGTTGCGGATGGACTCAAGCTCGGTCAAAGAGTGCACCTGCACGCAGATGGAAATCAGGCCCATACCATCCTGCGCACCGCGCGCACTCATCTCAACGATGCGCACGCGAAGCCCTGTGAGGATGGTGGCCACATCGAGCATCATGCCGTCGCGGTCGGCCGCTTCGAGTTCGAGTGTTGCGGTAAAGGTAGAGTCGGGCGTTTCTGCCCAAGTGACCTTGACCCAGCGGCCTGCATGCTCGGGGTCTTTATCGGGTCTGGCATTCGGGCAGTCGCGGCGGTGTACGCTCACGCCATAGCCCTTGGTGATAAAGCCGATGATATCATCGCCCGGGACGGGCATGCAGCAGCGGCTGAATTTGATCATGCAAGAGGAGATGTCCTCGACAACAACGCCCGAAGCGTTGGTGACAGGATCTGCCATGTTGCGGATCGGAATAGACGAGTCCTTTTGCGGACGGGCCGCGCGGGCAAGTTCGTCTTTGACGCGGTTGACCGCCTTGGTTGCTGTCAAGCCGCCAAAGCCGATGGCGGCGTACATATCGTCAATCCAGTCAAACGATACCTTTTTCAGTACCGCCGAGAGCACATCATCGGTCTGCAGAAGTTCGGGGTCGATGTTCAGCCTGCGCAGTTCGGATTCGAAGCTTGCCTTGCCGCGCACGCCATTCTCTTCGCGCTTTTCTTTCTTGAACCACTGTTTGATTTTGATGCGCGCCTGGT
>JAZUCN010000040.1:0-8447 GCA_045639205.1 Oscillospiraceae bacterium
GGTGGATGGGGTTGCCGATGGCTTTGGGAAGCGTTTCAGCAAAGCGCAGGAATTTGGTGTGCGCATCTGCACTACCTGTGATTTCATCCTCACAAACGCCATTTGAGCGCATCAAGCGCCACTTGTAGTGGTCACCGCCAAGCCAAACCTCGGTGATGGTGTCAAACTGCGTGTTCTGCGCAATCTGCATCGGATCGACATGACAATGATAGTCGATGATGGGCAGATTCTTTGCGTAAGCTTCGTAAAGATGAACCGCGGTAGGGGAGCGAAGCAGGAAATTCTCCGTTAAAAACTTCATAAGAAACTCCGTTCTTACCAGTTGACCTGCCAGCGCGTCTTATATTCGCTGGTGGGAACTTCTTCATTGTTGAGCTCGCGATAGGTAGAATTCTTGATTTTCTCTGCCAAAAATGCGTCAAACTCTGCCCCATTAAAGGGAAGCTTGACTTCCACGTTGCCTTTCCAGCTCGAAAGATACGCGGCATTGGAAATCGTCAGCTCGTTGACACCGTCATAACCCGGCGCAAGCAGCTGCTCGCCGTGCAAAATCGCATTGGTAAAATTCTGCAGAATACCGCAATGCGCAGTTTCGGGTGTATCCTGCGTGATTTCAATGCACTCGGGCTGTTCGGGTTCCTGGTTTTGCTTAAAACAGAACTCGCGCTCCGACTCTTTCAGCTTCCACCACTTGAGAATGCCGCCTTCAAGCACAAGCTTTCCAAGACTGCCGCTGATTTCCAAACGGTTCGTGCCGGGGAACTCACCCGTCGTTGTGATAAATGTACCAACGCCGCCATCTGCATAGCGGGCAAAAATGGTTACATCGTCTTCAACCTCGATGTTGTGGTATTTGCCCGTATCGCAGAAAGCTGTCACCGAGCAGGGCATGCCACAAATCCACTGCCAGAGGTCGAGATTATGCGGCGCTTGATTCAAAAGCACGCCGCCGCCTTCGCCTGACCAACTCGCGCGCCATGCGCCCGAGTCATAGTAGGCCTGCGTGCGATACCAGTTTGTGATGATCCACACCGCGCGCTTGAGCGTGCCGAGCTGACCGCTCTTTACAATCTCGCGTGCTTTTTGGAAGAGGGGATTGGTACGCTGGTTAAACATGATGCCAAAGACCTTGCCGCTCTTCTTTGCAGTCTCGTGCAGAGCTTTTGCCGTCGTGACGGAAACGTCTGCAGGCTTTTCGGTCAGCACATGAAGACCGTTTTCAAATGCGTTCTTTGCAATCAGAGAATGCAGACGGTGGGGGACGGCAATGATGATTGCATCAATCTTGCCGCTTGTAATCATCTCATTGTAGTCGGCAAAGCAGGCGACATCGGGAAAATGCTCTGCGCAAATTTTGCGCTTATTTTCCATGTTGTCGCACACGGCAGTCAATCGCATGCCGTTAACTTTGCCTTGATAGATGCAAGAAGCGTGCGCAAAGCCCATATTGCCGATGCCAACGACACCAACTCTTACTTCATTCATGATAGAATCCTCCGGGATTAGCCAATGTTCGAGAGAATATCTCGCAGAGCGGCACAAGCGGCATCAAACGCCGCATCGTTGCTCTCAAAGGTATACGTATTTGCTACGCCGCTCAAGCGGTCCTTGCGTTCAAGCTTGTCAAGACCGGTGAATACGGCAAGATGCGGTTCAAGCGTCATGGCATTACCGCCTGCGCTAAGGTACATACGCACGATGTCCGCCACATTGCCGTCACCCTTACCTGCGGGCACAACATTGCCGTTCGTCATTGAGTCCTTGATATGCAGATAGGCAACATGTTCTTTCAGAAGCTCCCATGCCTGCAGGGTGTCCTGTTCGCTTTGCACAAAATTCGCAGGGTCAAAGACCGCGGAAATGCGCGGCAGAGCCTTGTGAATCTTCACACAACGCGATGCAATATCACCATATATGCCTTTTTCGTTTTCGTGGCAAAGACGGATTGCGGTCTTTGCGGCAATCTCATCAAACATTGCCATACGGTCGAGAACCTTATTCTCGTATTCGTCGGGATTCTTCTCCTCGGGAATATAGAACGAGAACAGACGGATGTTCTGTGCACCAAGTTCGCCCGCGATGTCGAGCGTGTGGCGATACTTGTCCAAATGTGCATCAAAGTCATCTGTGTCAATGTCAATCTTACCAATGGGCGAACCGATAGACCAGACTAGAAGACCAGCGTCATCCATCCGCTTGCGGATCTCGCGCGCTTTGCCGAGTGTGATGTCCGAAACATTTTCGTTATCCACCGTGCGGATTTCAAGACCGTTCAACTGATTTCTCTGCATTGCGTCAATCTGCGAGTTCAGCATCGGACTTGCCTCATCTGCAAAAGCAAATAGGCGATAGTTGTGCATATGTTTCTCCTAAAAATCAGACGCCAGAATATGCGCTGAAGCCGCCGTCAATGGGAACAGTCACGCCCGTGACAAAGCCGGACTTGCTCTCATCGAGAAGCCACTCAACTGTGCCGAGCAGTTCTTCAGCTTCGCCAAAGCGACCCATCGGGGTCGAACGGAGAATTTTGCCCGTACGAGCTGTGGGTGTGCCGTCTTCGTTAAACAGAAGCGCGCGGTTCTGGTTGCTGACGAAGAAGCCGGGAGCAATCGCGTTGACGCGGATGCCCTGTTTTGCAAAGTGGACAGCCAGCCACTGCGTGAAGTTGCTGACAGCTGCCTTTGCCGCCGAGTATGCGGGAATCTTGGTCAAGGGGCGGTATGCGTTCATCGAAGAGACGTTCAGCACACAGCAGCCCTCACGACCGACCATGTCTGCCATAAAGACCTGCGAGGGGATCAGAATGCCCTTGATGTTGAGGTCAAAGACAAAGTCAAAGCCGCGCATGTCAATGTTAAAGAAGGTCAGATAATCTTCAGCCTCCAGATCGGCAGGCTCAAACTCTTCGTGCAGGGTGGTGCACTTCGGATGGTTGCCGCCGGCGCCGTTGATCAGCACATCGCACTTGCCAAGATCATTGAGAATCTGCTGATGCACAGATTCAAGCTGTTCGCGGTCAAGAACACTGCAGCCGTAAGCCTTTGCAACGCCGCCGTTAGCGCAGATTTCATCTGCAACCTTCTGCGCGGCTTCCTGGTTGAGGTCGAGAAGCGCAACCTTTGCGCCCTTTGCAGCCAGAGCCTTTGCAAAACCCGAGCACAGAACGCCGCCTGCACCGGTGATAACAATCGTCTTATTCATAGAAATTTCCTCACTTCGCAAGTTTCTTTTCTTTTTCGAGTGCTTCAAACAGACCGCTCAGATATGTTGCGCCCAATGCGCGGTCAAACAGACCATAGCCATAGCGGCCCTTTTCGCCCCAAATCATTCTGCCATGGTCCGGACGGACATAGCCGTCAAAATCATGCTCAACGAGCGCCTTGGCAACGCCATACATGTCAATCGAGCCGCAGGGCGTCGGATGACCGACTTCTTCAAACTGACGATAACCCGTGTGCTTGATGTTGCGCAGATGGACAAAGTGGATGCGGTCGTGGAACGTATGGACCATGTCGATAAGGTCATTGTCGGGATTTGCGCCCAAAGAGCCCGTGCAGAACGTCAGACCGTTGTTCGTCTCAGGAACGAGGTCCAGGAATCTCTGCAGATTTTCCTTGTTGGTGATGATGCGCGGCAGACCGAACATGCCCCAGGGGGGATCATCCTCGTGGATGGCCATATTGATGCCGCACTCCTTGGCAACGGGAATGACCTTCTTCAGGAAGATTTCAACATTCTTCCACAGACCGTCCTCACCAAGCTCTGCGTACTGACGCAGAAGGTCCTGCAGTTCATCATTCTTATAGCTGGCATCCCAACCGGGAAGTGCCAGGTCACCCTTGAGTGGGTCCATGCTCAAAACCGTCTGCTCATCATAAGCAAGCGCGTTCGAGCCATCGGCATGCGCATGCTCAAGCTCACTTCTCAGCCAGTCAAACACAGGCATAAAGTTGTAGCAGATGCACTTGACGCCTGCCTTGGCAAGGCGACGGATGTTCTCGCAGTAGTTTTCAATCAGCTGCGGTGCACGCTCGGTGCCAAGCTTGATTTCTTCGGGAACGGGAACGCTTTCGACAACTTCAAAAGCAAGACCGTTCGCCTCTGCTTCAGCGCGGATTGCCTCAATGGATTCCTCGCTCCAAACCTCGCCCGGAGCGACGTCATACACAGCAGAAACAATGCTGTACATGGTCGGAATCTGACGGATCTTTTCCAGCGTTACAGGGTCATCTTTTCCGTACCAGCGAAAGGATAATTTCATGTAAATACCTACTTTCTATAACGTGATTTGATAGATACACATATTTTATCAAAATGTGAAACGTAATAATATTGCATTTATAGCCATAATTATTGCAAATATTGCCAATCTGTGTTACGATACGCCAAACAGTGCACATATCTGCGCATGATAATAAGAAGAGCAAAAAAGGGAAAAACTATGGATTTCAAAAAATTGATTCAAGAATATCAAAATTGCCCATGCGGACAGAAGCACGAGTGCGACATTCATGAGATTGCCATAGGCTCCGGTCTTGTCCAACAGGTCGGTGCGATTCTTACGCGCGCAGGTTTCGGCAAGCGTTTGCTGCTCGTTGCAGATGTGGATACGCTTAAAGCCGCGCAGGGGATAGAAGAGAGCCTCAAGGATTTTACTGTCACGAAACTGATATATGAGGAATTGCGCGTTGCTAAAATGGAGCATGTGCGCGAGGTTTCGTCCTATTTTGACTGTGTCGATGCCGTTCTTGCTGTTGGCACAGGTTCTGTCCATGATCCCTGTCGCCTTGCCTGCGCAAGAGCAAACATGCCCCTTTGCCTGTTTGCAACCGCCCCGAGCATGGATGGCTTCGCGTCCTATAGCGCGCCCATTGTCGACGGCTGTTTTAAGACGACACACAGCGCCAAATGTCCCGAGGTTATCATCGCCGACACTGCCATTCTTGCCAGTGCACCTGCGCGCCTGAAATCTGCCGGCTTTGGCGACATGATATCAAAATACATTGCCCTCATTGACTGGCAGGTTTCGCATCTGCTGACAGGGGAGGATTATTGCGAGCGTGTCGCGGCATTAACAAGAGCCGCAACCGACCGCATTGCCGCCATGGCAGACTTTGTTACCTGCGAGGACGAGAAAACCGCAGGCGCGATTTTTGAGTCGCTTTTGATGACAGGCATCGCCATGAGTTTCACAAAAACTTCGCGTCCGGGAAGCGGCACGGAACATATTCTTGCGCACTATTGGGAGTGCATGGAACTTCTTGAGGACAAAATTCCGAACTTCCATGGCGAAGATGTCGGTGTTGCAACGCTCATGATGCTCAAATTCTATGAGAAACTTGCGTCTTTTAAGCAGGTTCACGCGCACCGGGAAACACCCGACTGGGATACTATCTACCGCATCTACGGTCCGCTTGCAGAAGATGTACGAAAACTCAACACACCCGATACCATCACCGACGATATTGACCCTGGGAAAATTGAAGAAAATTGGGAAAAAATCGTGGAAATTATCAAGAGTGTTCCGAACTACGATACCTGTCTTGACCTCATGCGCCGCGCAGGTTGCCTGACTACCACAGAAGAAATCGGCAAAAGCATACAGTTTGTTGAAGAGAGCTTTGCGTATCATCCCTTCATGCGCAGGCGGCTTTCTCTGCGCCGCGTCAGTAATATGATTGATGAAGTTTAACCCTGTTCAAATATCGTTTTCTCTATGGACATAATTACTTCACAATTTCAGGTTAAGATAGCAATATAAAAAGATAGCAAGGAGTATCCGCATGGAAAACTTTGACAATCGATATGATTTCAGTTTTGAGCCGAACGAACAGCAGACACCGCCTACTGATTCGTATCAGCCCGAACCGCCGAAAAAAGAAAAGAAAAAGACAGGAAAAATCGTGCTCATTCTCACCGCGGTGATCATCGTCTCTGCCCTTGGCGGCGCAGGCATCAGCCGCGCAATCAGCTATCTGCACGAAAGGGAACAGATCAGTGAGCAGGCACCCGTTATGGCGGAAACGGAAGTTCCCGAAGAAAAATATGAACTGGTGGAAAAACCCCTTCCTCAGAACATCACAACCAACACGGGCGATAAATCCATGACACCCGCTGATGTCTATGCGGCGAATGTCAATTCCGTTGTCGGTGTCAGAACCTCGGGCACGACGAATGTTTGGGGACAAATCACCGAAACCTCATGTTCGGGCACGGGATTCATCTTCTCCGAAGACGGTTATATCATTACCAATAACCACGTCATTGAGGGCGCAAACGAAATCACAGTTACGCTCTATAATGACGAAGAATACAAAGCAGAACTCATCGGCGGTGACGCGGATAACGATGTTGCGCTTCTGAAAATAGAAGCAGAAAACCTTGCCGCGGTATCCGTCGCTGATATGGAACAGGTGCAGGTCGGCGAACAGGTCATTGCCATCGGCAATCCGCTCGGCGAACTGACGTTTACCATGACGCAAGGCTACATTAGCGCCCTTGACCGCGAAATCAATACCAACGGAAAGCCTATCAACATGCTCCAAACCGATGCCGCCATCAACTCGGGCAACTCGGGCGGCCCGCTGTTTGATATGAATGGCAATGTCGTTGGCATCACAACGGCAAAATTCTCGGGCAAAAGCACCGCTTCGGGCGCGTCTATTGAAGGCATCGGCTTTGCCATCCCGATGGATGATGTACTTCGCATTGTCTACGAACTGCGCGAAAACGGCTATGTGACAGATCGCGCCTACCTTGGCATCAGCGTTGAAGATGTCGATGTATCGGCGGCGAAGATTTACAATTTGCCGCTTGGCGCACATGTGCTTGAAGTCGTGGCTGACAGCTGCGCTGAACGCGCAGGCATCATTGTCGGCGATATCATCATCAACTTTGACGGCACGAAGATTGAAAACGCCAACAACCTGATTTCAACGCTCAATAAATACCGCGCAGGCGATACCGTAAAACTGACCGTTCTTCGCGCAGGCGCGCAGATTGAACTTACAGCGACACTTGACCAAAAACCGCAGGAAACTGAGACAGAACAGACGGAGCAA
Source organism: Oscillospiraceae bacterium (assembly GCA_045639205.1). Taxonomy (GTDB): domain Bacteria; phylum Bacillota; class Clostridia; order Oscillospirales; family Oscillospiraceae; genus CAG-170. Next base: position 7,062 of record JAZUCN010000040.1, read on the forward strand.
GTACCCCAGCAACAACAGCAACAGCAGCAAGTCATCATTCCGGATGATTTCTTCGGCGGCTACAATTTCCCATTCAATTTCGGCTGGTAAATAAAAACAAAGCGGACTGCATAAGCAGTCTCCTTTTTGCTGGCAGGGTTGGCTGAAATGAATCTCAGAAACAATAATTAACTAAAAAACAGAATTGAAAGTTCGTAGAATATGGCGTTCTAATAAGTTTTTGAACTTTTTGAGCTAAAATAAAGGTTGACCCAAATGATTCTGCTAAAAATAGCGGTTAAGTATCAAACGGTATCTTACGAAATAGTGTCAGCAGCCGATCCATTAACGCATCATTCATTCCTTTTATAGACGGAATATGGATAAAAACTGTATTTTTGTTTCTGCAAAGCATGTGATAGTAAGCGGCATTGCAAAGGTATTGGGTTGGTGTATTGGAAATGCTGTGATGAATATTTTGCTGTACCATTTTTCGGGATAAATCCTGAATATCATAAATTGATGATACCCAAGTACCCTGAAACATTGCACATTGCTCTATTCTTACGGCGTCATCCAATCGCTTATCCACGCCAAACATACAGACAGAATCATACTCTTCAGCAATAGACAGAATATCCTTCTCAAGTCCTTCAAAGGAGTTTGTTAATAGAAGAGAATCTCTGCCCAATTGATGCACCAGCATAGCCGAAGTATTATTCATACCTCTAAATCCGATAAATAGTGTTTTCATTTTCCGTTTTTGGCTGTGTTGATCGATGAAATCAGAATTCGTTTAATTTCAATACACCGATCAAGAATTGCTTTGTCACCATAGTAGCCACTCTCAATCAGCAGTTCCAGCCAATACTCACTCTCGGAACATTCCTTTAGGGCGATTTGCAGTTTGGCAATAAAGTCCGCCTTACTATGGGCATAAATGGCTTCCCGGATGTTTGCTCCAATGCTTGTGCCGGAACGGACCAGCTGATTGGTCAAAATACTTTCTTTTTGATTGCGCTTGATCTCATTACAAACACGAATGATTTCTAATGCAAACGCCTTGGACTTTGTAAGCAAAGGACTATCTGCCATCATAATCACCTCACAAAACGGATAAACCTATTATAGAAGTAGAAAGTCGGATTAGCAATACTTATTCACTATTCACTATTACTTATTACTTACCAAAAATCGCCGGGTAGGATTTAGTGAAGAGTGAATAGGTAATAGTGAAGATGTAAAAATCGCCAATCTTCTGTCGAAGATCGGCGATTTTTGGCTGTTACGAACCATTTAGATGCCTATCTAAAAACTCTTACAATAGAATATCCAATATAGAAAAACTCTTCTCTTACTAAAAAGGTAATCTTTGTTTTGAAGCTTCTATACATTGTTGTTGGAGTG
>JAZUCN010000041.1:0-1593 GCA_045639205.1 Oscillospiraceae bacterium
CAGTCTGTCCGCCTGCGAGGGAGCACTTCTGGTCGTCGATGCCTCGCAGGGCATCGTGGCGCAGACTTTGGCAAACACCTACCTTGCCATCGACAACAATCTCGAGGTGCTTCCCGTTATCAACAAAATCGACCTCCCTGCGGCAAGACCGGAAGAGGTCAAGCACGAAATCGAGGATGTTATCGGCATCCCCGCGCTCGATGCGCCCGAAATTTCGGCAAAAAACGGCATCAACATTCACGCGGTGCTCGAGCAGGTGGTCCATGGCGTGCCCGCTCCCACGGGTGACCGTGAAGCGCCGTTGCAGTGCCTGATTTTTGACAGCCAGTACGATTCTTACCGCGGCGCGATCGTCTACATGCGCGTGGTAAACGGTACGGTGCGCGCAGGCATGGATATCAAAATGATGGCAACGGGCGCAACCTATAAGGTCGTCGAGGTCGGACACCTGCATCCGTTCGGCATGCGCCCGACCGACTGCCTCGGCGCGGGCGAAGTCGGCTATCTGACCGCTTCTATCAAAACCGTTTCCGATACGCGTGTGGGCGATACCATCACAGGTGTGGACAATCCCTCGCCCGAAGCGCTTCCCGGCTATAAGCAGGCACAGCCCATGGTCTTTTCGGGCGTGTATCCTGCCGACGGTTCAAAATACGGCGATTTGCGCGATGCACTCGAAAAGCTCAAGCTCAACGATGCGTCCATGGACTTCACACAGGAAAACTCGATTGCCCTCGGCTTCGGCTTCCGCTGTGGCTTCCTCGGACTTCTGCATATGGAAATCATCCTCGAGCGCCTCGAGCGAGAATACAACCTCGACCTCATCACCACCGCGCCCAACGTTGTCTATAAAATCACCAAAACAGACGGCGAGGAGCTCGATGTCTATACCCCGCTCAACTACCCCGACCCGGCCGAGATTGAACTCTCGCAGGAGCCGTATGCCAAGGCAAGCATCCTCACGCCGCCTGAATACGTCGGCGCGATCATGGAACTTTGCACCAACCGCCGCGGCGAGTATAAGGACATGACCTACCTTGACCCCTCGCGCGTGGAACTGCACTATTCCATGCCGCTCAACGAAATCATCTACGACTTCTTCGACGCGCTCAAGTCGCGCACGCGCGGCTACGGCTCGCTCGACTATGAACTCGAGGGCTACCGCCCGTCGAAACTGGTCAAACTCGACATCCTGCTCAACGGCGAAATCGTCGACGCCTTGAGTTTCATCCTCTTCTCCGAAAACGCCTATACCCGTGCAAGACGCATCTGCGAAAAGCTGAAGGAAAATATTCCGCGGCAGATGTTTGAGATTCCTGTGCAGGCGGCCATCGGCGGCAAGGTCATCGCGCGCGAGACCATCAAGGCGCTGCGTAAGGACGTGCTTGCCAAGTGCTATGGCGGCGACATCACGAGAAAGAAGAAACTGCTCGAAAAGCAGAAGGAAGGCAAAAAGCGCATGAGAACCTTCGGTACGGTCAGCGTGCCGTCCGAGGCGTTCATGGCGGTGCTGAAACTTGACGAATAAGACAAAGGAGCAAGCCATGCTGCAACGAAAGCAGACCCAGCCCAAAAAGAAAAAGCCGCTCGGCA
>JAZUCN010000042.1:0-3030 GCA_045639205.1 Oscillospiraceae bacterium
GAGGGGCTTTTCACTTCCCGATGCGGTGCGGACTTTTTCTACGAGGATGCCTGCGTAGGCGTCCATGAACTCGCCTGTCTGCACGGTCTGGGGAGCAAGACCCGTATGGCCGTCGGATTCTGCAAGGCGCAGAATTTCGGCAATATCCTGCTTTTCCAAACCGCCGTCTTTCGTAAAGAACTTAAAGCCGTTGCGGTTAAAGGGCAGGTGGGAGGCGGTAATCATGACGGAGGCGTCAAAGAGGTAGCCTTCGGTTACGGTGGACATGAACATGGCAGGGGTTGATGCCATGCCAAGGTCAGTCACGCAGATGCCCTCTGCGGACATCGCTTCGCACAGCCATGCGCAAAGCGTAGCGCCCGACAGACGGGAGTCGCGGCCGACGGCTACACGCAGTTCGGTTTTCGAGGTCTTGTTCTTGAGCCACAGTGCAAAGCCTCTGCCGATGTCGCGGCAGGCGGTTTCTGTAAGGTTGACATGCTGGCCTTCGATACCTTCGAGTGCAACGCCGCGGATGTCGCTGCCATTTTGCAGTTTCTTATAGTCCATGAGTGATTCCTCCGTATGGTTTATTTTTTTTCATCATAGCACGATGAGGTGTGAAAAGCAACGAAAAACCGCCACCATTTCGGTGGCGGTTTTGGTGTCAGGAAACGTTTGTGATAAGGCCGAGTTCCTGCAGGTAAGCGAGGGTGCGTTTGGCATCGGAAGTGACGGTGAAGACAATGTGTCCTGTTTCATCTTCTGCGCCTGTGTTATAGCGGAAGGAAATGTTGATATCCAAGCCGTCTATCTGATTTTCATACTCGTAGCGCGGGAAGTAGTCATGACCAAGGGTGGAATCCTTGAGGTCAGGAAGCACGCAGGTGGAGTAGAATTCCCAAGCCTCGTGGCTTCCAAGCGAGATGTTGCTCGATTCGAAGGGTTCAGCGGTTGCTTTGACCATTTCGAGCGCTGTGCCGTTCTCTTCGGTTTCGTACTCGTAGCAATCAATATTGCAGTAGACAAAACTGTTGGCATTGAGCTCGGTTTCGGGCAGAGCGCGCGCGAGCACGAAAGGCGTGGAGTTATAAAGGTTATGCGTCATGTCCTGCAGTTCCCGTACGCGATCTACATCACTGATGGGGAAGCTTCTTGCAAGCTGTGTGCCATCACGCAGGAAGTAGATGATGGTGAGGTAGGGATGGGATTCTGCAAGGCGGATGGCATCGTCGCGCGCGTCAAGCACTGCCTTGCGGTTATCGACGAGGTACTGGTGCAGGGCAATGGTAGCTTCGATGCTCTCGTGCTCGTTGACCTGACCCTCTTCGCCGTAGGAATAATAGTAAGTAGCGAGGGTGACGGATTCGACATCTTCTGCTTTGGGAACAGTACGGGAGAAACCTGTCACATCCAAGCCGATGGCGCCAAAGACAACAATCAAAACCGCACAGCAGATGAAATAACTCTTCCAGCCGTCTTTGAACACGCGCAGGGTCTTCTTGAGCATCATGCGCGCGGCAATATGACCAATCAGCGCGCCGAGCAGAAGCAAGAACAGCACAACGAAGAAGTCATACGAAAATGCGGAACTTGAAATAATGGATTTGACGATCTGGGCGATAACAAGCGCACAGCCAAGGGTGAAAACCACTTGGAATACGGGACGAAGCCAGCGTACAGCAACAACGTCGCCACTGCGTTCCATATCGCGCTTGCGGTAAAGCAGGAACGCGCAGACGGTGAAGATAATGCCTGCGATGCACAGCGCAAACAGGTAGTCCCAACCTTTGAAAATGTAGTGCGTGACGGTCCAGTTGTTGGCTTCTGTTGCGCCCATGCCACGACTGCCAAAGAAGCCTTTGCCGATGTTGAGCATGTAATAAACAGGAGAGAATTTTTGCGTGAGCAGGTTACTGGATGTTGTGGGAATGCCATAGACAAACGACTCGAGCAGCGCGCGAATGATCGCCTCGAGAACGATGGCGGTAAAATTGAGGACGATATAGAGGATGGGCATGGCGGCAAGCTGGGCAACGACATTGCACAAAAGCACTGCGAAACTGAAAAAGAAGAAGTAGCCCATCGAGGAGATGGCAAGCCACTGCAGGCAGGGGACAAGCACATGAACACCGAGCGAGGATGCCACACCGTAGGTAACGAGCCCGCACAGGGCATTGGGCACGATGCCGATGGTAAGACCTGCAAAATAGTGCGTGAGGAAGATTGTCTCGCGGCGAATGGGAAGCGCGGCATAGAAATAGGTGCTCTTGGTCTGGAATAAGTAGAAGAACAGAATCCATGCGGCGATTGCGCCATAGACAAAGGGGATGGCGGAGGCGCCGACCTCTGCGGTGGCGAGAATGCGCTGTACGATGCGGAGCGGCTCGACATATTCGTGCGTGCCAAAAGATGCGTAGATCTCAAAGGGCATCAGTGCCAGCAGGAAGAGCAGGTACAAAACCCACAGCGGCGCACTGCGCTTGATATCTCGCAGGAAAATGGTGCGCTCAAAGCACGATGTTCTTGACGTCATAGTCCACACCTCCCAGTTCATAAATAAAGATTTCTTCCAGTGACAGCGGAAGCAGATCGCAAAGAAGCGGATGGCAAAGGGCGAGGCGGTCGGAGATGTCCTGCCGATTGCCGCGAATGATGAGGGTTTGGATGCGGCCTGTCATAGAACTGTGCACAACCTCAAGCCCATCAGGAAGAGGAAGGTCTGTGACAAGCTGAACCTTGACGATATTCTCCTGCAGGGCATCGAGCGAGCGCTCAAGGAGCATTTTGCCCTGGTGCATGATGCCGACATGGTCGCACACATCTTCAAGTTCACGCAAATTGTGCGACGATACAAGGACGGTTGTGCCGCGCTCGGCAACATCTTCCATCATCAGGCTCCAAACCTGTCTGCGCATGCCGGGGTCAAGTCCGTCAACGGGCTCGTCGAGGATGAGGTAATCGGGTTTGGTGCAAAGCGCGAGCCAAAATGCGCCCTGCTTCTGCATGCCCTTGGAGAAACGGCGGAACGGCTGTTTCTCGTCGAGGTTG
>JAZUCN010000043.1:0-2469 GCA_045639205.1 Oscillospiraceae bacterium
TCCTTTCGTCAGCGGAGAAGAAAAGAAGGGCAAGAAGAAAAAGAAGGATGACGTCGCTTCTGATGAGAAGAAGCCGAAGCTGCAGATTACCGATAAGGGCGTTGTTGCCGTTCAGGAATTCAACCTCGAAATCGCAGACAAGGAATTCATCGTTCTCGTCGGCCCGTCGGGCTGCGGCAAGTCCACCAGCCTGCGCATGATCGCAGGTCTGGAAGAAATCACCGAAGGCAAGCTCCTCATCGGCGACAAGGTCATGAACGACGTTGCTCCGAAGGACCGCGACATCGCCATGGTCTTCCAGAACTATGCTCTGTATCCGCACATGACGGTTTATGATAACATGGCCTTCTCGCCCAAGCTGAAGAAGACCCCCAAGAAGATTATCGACGAGAAGGTTCGCGAAGCGGCCGAGATCCTCGATATCACCCAGTACCTCAACCGTAACCCGAAGGCTCTGTCGGGTGGTCAGCGTCAGCGTGTTGCCATCGGCCGCGCTATCGTCCGTAACCCCAAGGTCTTCCTGATGGACGAGCCTCTGTCGAACCTCGACGCCAAGCTCCGTAACCAGATGCGTGCAGAGATCATCAAGCTGCGCGAAAAGATCGACACCACCTTCGTCTACGTTACCCACGACCAGGTCGAAGCTATGACCCTCGGTGACCGCATCGTCATCATGCGTGACGGCTTCATCCAGCAGATCGGCACCCCGCAGGAAGTTTTCTCGCATCCTGCTAACCTGTTCGTCGCAGGCTTCATCGGCTCGCCGCAGATGAACTTCTTCGATGCAACGCTGGAACTCGACGGCGACAAGTATGTTGCTGTTGTTCAGGGCGCAAAGTTCGAACTGTCTGATGACAAGCAGGAAGTCCTCAAGAAGATGGACAGCGTTCCCACCGACATCACCGTTGGTGTCCGTCCCGTCCATATCCATCTGGCAGACAGCGGCATCAACGCAGTTGTTGACGTTTCTGAGCTGATGGGCAGCGAACTGCACCTGCATGTTGATTCCAACGGTAAGGACGTCGTCATCGTCGTTCCGACCGCTGATTTGGACCTGAACGCTGTGCACGGCAGCCACAAGCCGATTTGCTATTCGTTCCGCCCGGACCTGATGCACTTCTTCAACAAGGAAACCGAGCTGAACCTGTTCTGATAACTACTTTTGTGTGCGCCGTCCACGCGGACGGCGCACATTTTTTATTGCGAAAAAAGGAGTTTCCTTATGAATCAACTCGAAAAATTCCAAAATCTCTTGCAGGCTGATGTCGATGCGCTTTTGCTGACAAGCGCAACCCACCGCTTCTACGCCTCATGCGCGCGCATCGACGAGGGCATCGCCCTCATCTGCCGCGAGGCGGCATATTACTTTACCGACAGCCGCTACCTCGAAGCCGCACAGAAAACACTCGACGGATTCACCGTTGCAGAGGTTGGCCGCACGCACAGTTATGCCTCGCGCATCGGCGAAGCTCTGCGCGCGCACAATGTCAAAACCCTCGGCTTTGAAGAAGAGGATATGACGCACGGCGCGTTTTTGCGCTGGCACGAAGCGCTTGCGGCTGACCTCATCCCCATGAGTAAGCAAATCTCCGCCCTGCGGCAAGTCAAAGAGCCGTGGGAGCTTGAGCGCATGCGCAAAGCGCAGAAAATCACCGACAAAACCTTCGCAGACCTGCTCAAAATCATTGAGGTCGGTATGACCGAGCGCGACCTTGCCGCCGAGCTTGTCTATCGTTTGAGCAAAAATGGCGCCGACGGTCTTGCTTTTGACCCCATTGTCGTCACAGGCGCGAAAACCAGCATGCCGCACGGCGTGCCCGGCGATCAGATGATCCTGCCCGGTGATTTTCTCACGATGGACTTTGGCGCAACTTATCAGGGCTACTGTTCGGACATGACGCGCACCGTTGCCATTGGCTATGCAACGGAAGAAATGCGCAAGGTCTATGACACAGTTCTGCAAGCACAGGCGGGAGGTCTTGCCGCAACCAAAGCAGGCGTGCGCGGCTGCGGTATTGACGGCGCGGCGCGCGCTGTCATCGAAAGCGCAGGCTATGGCACGTATTTTGGTCACGGCTACGGCCACAGTCTCGGTCTTGAAATTCACGAAGCGCCAAATCCTAACCCCTCAAATCTTTCGCCCATGCCCGCAGGCGCAATCTGCTCGGCAGAGCCCGGCATCTACCTGCCGGGGCGTTTTGGCGTGCGCATCGAAGACGTCGTCATCATCACAGACGATGGTTGTGAAAACATCACACAAAGCCCCAAAGAATTACTGATTCTTTGATTTTCACCAAAAATCCGGCTTATTTTCCTATTTTTGTTGTTTATTTTTTCTTGCTGATATGTGCCTCTTATGTTAAAATCGCGATAGTGTATTGACATACCTCGTGATTCCCACGGCATCCATAAACAAAGAAAGAAGGAACGAAGAAATGGCAAAGAAACCCGTCCAGTTGGACGAAAAGG
>JAZUCN010000044.1:0-9293 GCA_045639205.1 Oscillospiraceae bacterium
CCCATAATGTGCTCAACGCCAAGCACCATGAAAAAGAGGCGGAAATCGTTGCGCAGGCAGGTCATCTTGGCGCGGTAACGATTGCCACCAACATGGCAGGCCGCGGCACGGACATTATGCTCGGCGGCAACGCGGAGTTTATGGCGAAAAATGACCTGCGCAAGGCAGGCATGGAAGAGGCGCTCATCGTTGAGTCAAACTCCTTTGCCGAAACGGATGATGCGGAAATTCTGCAGGCGCGCGAGCAGTATGCGCGCGCGTATCAGGCGCACAAGCAGGAGGTCGACAAGCAGGCAGAACTTGTCCGCGCGGCAGGCGGTCTGTTTATCATCGGCACCGAGCGTCATGAGTCGCGCCGTATCGACAATCAGCTTCGCGGCCGCGCAGGCCGTCAGGGCGACCCCGGCCAGACGCGCTTCTATCTCTCGCTCGAAGACGATGTCATGCGCCTGTTTGGCTCGGAGCGGGTCTTCCACATGATGGACGCGCTCGGCATCGAAGAAGATACGCCCATTGACGCGAAAATCCTCTCGGGCGCGGTGGAAAACGCGCAGAAAACCGTCGAGAGCCGCAACTATCAGGTCAGAAAAAACGTCCTCGAATACGACGACGTCATGAATATCCAGCGCAAAATCATCTACGAACAGAGAAGACAAGTCCTCGATGGCGAGGATTTGCGCAAAAATGTGCGCGCGATGATGCAGTTTGTGGCGGAAAATGCGGTGCATACCGCCTTTGGTGAACTCGAGCATCTGACGGATAAATCGCAGTTTGCAGACATGATGCGCCCGTTTGAAGGTGTGATTTTGCCGCAGGGCGCGTGGTTGCTCTCTGACGAGGAATTTGCCTCTCTTACACGCGCGCAGGCGGAAGAAAAACTCCTTTCGCTCATGGAACGCGTGTATGAAAAGAAGGAAGCGCAGTACACAGAGCCTGTTATGCGCGAGGTCGAACGCATCATCACCCTTCGCGTGGTCGACGAGTTCTGGATGGACCACATCGACGCGATGGATGACCTTCGTCAGGGCATCCGCCTGCGCGCCTATGCGCAGACCGACCCCGTCATCGAGTATAAGCGCGAAGGCTTTGAAATGTTTGAGGCGATGACACACGCCATCAAGGAAGAAATCGTCCGCCGCGTGTTCATGGTCAGACTCAAGACCGATGAACAGCTTCGCCGCGAGCGCGTGGCAAATATCACGCAGGCAGGTGCGGGCGACAAGACGGTGCGCCGCGAGCCTGTTGTAAAGAAGAACAAGGTAGGACCGAACGACCCGTGTCCCTGCGGCAGCGGCAAGAAGTACAAAAAGTGCTGCCGCGACAAGGACATGCAGGCAGGAACGTGATATGGAGCTTCTAACACGCAAACAAGGACAGCTTGTCTATCTGCAGTCGCCCAATTTTGACGATGCAATCTGCGCCCATGGCTTTTCCACGCGCCTTGGCGGTGTGAGCGAAGGGCATCTTGCGAGCCTTAATCTGGGCGTGCATCGCGGTGACGAGCCGCAGAAGGTGATGGAGAACTACCGCCTGTTTGGCGAGGCTGTGGGTTTTTTGCCGCAAAATACGGTCTTTACCAAGCAGAGGCATACCGATATTGTCCGAGCGGTCACGAAAGCCGATTGCGGTACAGGGCTTCTGCGCGAGCAGACGGAGGTCTGCGATGCGCTCATTACGGCAGACGAGGATGTTGCGCTTGTGGCATTTTCTGCCGACTGCACGCCTGTTTTGCTGTTTGACCCCGTGCGTCGCGCGGTGGGCGCGGTGCATGCAGGTTGGCGCGGGACGGCGCAGGGCATTGTCAAAAAGACTGTCGAGGCGATGATTGCCGCCTACGGCTGTAAGGCAGAGGATATCTGCGCGGCCATCGGTCCTTGCATCGGGCAATGCCATTTCCAAACGGATTGGGACGTGCCCGAGGCGATGCTCTGTTCGCTTGGCGAGGATGCCAAAGCCGCCATCGAGAAAAAGGGCGAAAAATACTATGTGGATTTAAAACTGCTCAACCGCCTTTGGCTGGAAAGAGCGGGCGTAAACAAAATCGACATTGCCGCAGAATGTACGGCATGTCAGCCGAATGTATTTTGGTCGCACCGCACGGTGGGCGACCAAAGAGGGTCGCTCGCGGCGGTCATCATGCTGCGCGCAGGGAGGACAGAATGAAAAGAATAAGTTGTCTGCTGCTCGCGGTGCTGATGCTGCTTCTTTGCGGCTGTTCGAAAGCGCCCTCCGAGCGCCTGGAAGAGCTGTTTCAGACCGACAGCACACAAAAAGTAGATATCAGCGAAACGGACAAGCCCGAACAGACGGAGGTTGTCACCGAGGTCGAGGCAGAGGCGCTTGACCGATTTGGTCTTGCCTATCAGGCAGAGTTTGGCCTGCATCCGTATGCGTGCATGAGCTTAAACAACCGCGTGGCGCTGTCGTTCTTGTATGAGTGTCTGTTTTTGGTCACCGACAGTTTTGAGATCGAGCCCATGCTGGCCGAATCTTACGAGGTGACACCCGACGGCAAGACCACGACCATCACCCTCAAAGATGGCGCGCGCTTTACAGACGGATCTGCGCTCACAGCGCAGGACGTGGTCTACTCACTCGAGCAGGCAAAGGGTTCTGCGTATTATGGCTCGCGTCTGTCGTTGGTGTTATCTATCAGCGCCACAGATGAAAAGACCATCAGCCTTGTGACGGATACGGCATACGAATGTCTGCCGCTTCTGCTCGATATCCCGATTATCAAAAACGGCTCGGCAGCCGAAGCGCAGCCGATGGGTACAGGTCCGTATCGCCGCGAGGGCAACACCCTTGTGCGCGTGAAGGCGCATAAGGGCGAGCGCTTGCTCATTGACCTGCCGCAGATTGAACTCGTCGAGGCAAAGACCGCGACCGAGGTACGCGATTTGTTTGAGTATGAAAAGGTCAACATGGTGCGCACAGACCCCACATCGTCTGCCTATGCGAGCTATCACAGCGACTATGAGCTGTGGATGGGAAACACGAGCATCCTGCAGTACATTGGCTATAACCTCAACAACAAGGTTTTTGCCAACTACGGTCTGCGTTCGGCAATCACCTATGCCATCGACCGCGAGCGCATTGTTTCCGACCATATGGGCGGTTTTGCGATCCCTGCGGTTTTGCCGTGCTCGCCGCTGACGGATTTTTACGACGTGAAACTGGCAAACTCCTATGACTATGACCTCGACGATTTCAAGGCGCAACTCGAGAGCGCGGTCGTCAAGGACATGGACGGCAACGGCGTGCTTGATCTTTATGTGCAGTCGCTCGGTTATGCCGAGCCCGTTTCGGGCACGATGATTGTCTGCTCGTCGAGTTATCAGCGCGTGCAGGCGGCGCAGGATATCGTCAGCACCCTCAACTCCCTCGGCTTTGACCTGACGCTCAAGGCGATGGAATATGACGATTATCGCACGGCTCTGCGCTATGGCAACTACGATTTGTACTACGGTGAGGTGCGCCTGTCATCGAACTTTGACCTGACGCAGTTTTTCTCGTATGTGGGCTCGCTTTGCTACGGCGACCTTGCAGACAGCACGATGCTCAATCTGTGCCAGATGGCGCTTGTGAACAATGGCAATACCTATAACCTCTACAAGCGGCTTTGCGGGCGCGGATATATTACGCCGATTCTCTTCAAGACCCACGCGGTTTATACCACGCGCGGCGCGGTCGACGAGCCGACGCATTACATCGATTGGTTCTTTGCCGCCCCTGTGGCGGAAGAAACGCCGTGAGTGCTTGACAGGATAGAAAATCGGCATTAGAATACAAACAACAACTGCATACAGGTTTTGGGAACACCGCGCGATGCGCGGCGTAAACGAGAAATAGGGTGAAAATCCCTGCACAGAAACGGTACTGTAAGTGTCAGGACGTTCCGAAACAGCGCAAGCTGTGTGGCGAAAGCCAACCACTCGTAGCAATACGGGGAAGGCAGGAAACGGACGCGAGGAAGCACTCCTCACAGCACAAGTCAGGATATTCGGATTCTCAAAACATTCTGCTCTGCGTTCCGGAGTAGCTTCGTGTACAGGAATACGTCTGCACCGAAGACCACGTATAGGTCTTCGGTGCAGTTTCTTTTCTGTGACTTTATGCGATGCATGGTCCGGCTAACTCTTTATTCGTCCAATCGGACTTTTGATAAAACGCATAAAAAACAGGAGGAAATGTACATGAAAAGAAGAATGATAAGCCTCGTTTTGGCGTTGGTGTTGTTGGTCGGGTTGTTTTCACCCGTCTATGCTGAGGAACTGACCGCCCAGCAGCAGTTGATGCAGAATATTGCCGCAGGCTATATGCAAAGCGGCGATGAATGGACCATCATGGATATGCGCGCTTATGCGCAGGTGGATGGTCTTGCTACGCGCAAAATCAGCGCGCGCGCCAAACAGGCGTATATCGACAAGGCAATCCAGACGCTGTCGCAGGAGAGTGTGCCCGAAACGACATTAAGCAAGACGATTCTTGCTCTGCACGCGCTCGGTGTTGACGCGCAGGAGCTTTATCCCGCGCAGGGTTCGATGCCGATCAATGCGGTGCAGATGCTTAAGCAGGCGGAGCACGCACAGAGCGTGTGGGTCGCGCCTTATACGCTGGCGGTGTTTAACCATGGCGAATATGACACCGAACAGATGGAGCAGGAACTCGTTGCCGCTTTGTTGTCAAGTCAGAATGCCGACGGCAGTTGGAACGAATACGGCGCAATCGATGACACCGCTAACGCCATCTGCGGTTTGGCGTTCTACTACGATACCGATGAGCAGGTAGCGCAGGCGCTCGATGCGGCGGTGGAGTTTTTGTCTTCTCAGCAAAAAGAATCCGGTGCGTTTGACGGCGGTTGGGGCGAAAATTCCAATTCAACCGCGACGGTCATCATTGCACTTGCGGCGCTCGGCATTGACGCGGCAAGCGATGAGCGGTTTATCAAAAATGAAAACAGTCTGACCGATGCGCTGATGTCGTTTGCGCTGGAGAATCTGAGTGGGTTCGGCTACATGGATGCACAGAGCAGCGATGCGTATTCCACAGAGCAATGCTTCCGCGCGCTCATTGCCGCACAGCAGGTGATCGATACAGACAGTGCATTCAACGCCTATGGTCTGCATACGGCATCGCTGAAGGCAGGCTATGCAACCGGAGCGGAAACACCGAGCGGCGGCGACCCGAAACCCGAGGGTCCCGAACAGCAGACGATCAAAGTCCGTTTTTCTGTGCAGACCGCAGATAAAACTTGGGTGAACGCACTCGAATTGGATCTTCCCGAAGGGGCAAGCGTCAAAGATGCGCTGGACGAAGCCTGCCGTGAGGATGAGAATCTGCAATGGAGCGGTAGCGACAACTATGTATCGGCAATCAGCTATGGGAACGAGACCCTGCGCGAGAAAGATGCAGGCGCGAAGTCGGGCTGGAAATACAAAGTCAACGGCACAGCACCCCTGCTTTCCATTGACCAGTGCATGCTCAAACAAGGCGATAAGGTGGTCTTATACTTTGTGACAGATTATACGCTCGACGATACGCCGAATGGCGGTATGACATGGGGCGGTTCGGAGCAGACCGAAGAGGAATCGGCAGAAGAACCTTCGCAGAAGGCGGCGGTGTTCACGGATATTGCCGGACATTGGGCAAAAACGCACATCCAAACGGTATATGAAAAAGGTCTGCTTTTGGGCGTGGACAAGGACACCTTCATGCCCGATGCATCGATGACGCGCGCGATGCTCGTGACCGTCCTACATCGCATGGCAGGCAAACCCGCCGTGCCGCAAACGACGGATTTTGATGATGTTTCCGCTGATAGTTGGTATAGCAAGGCAACTGCATGGGCGCAGGACGAAGGCATTGTAAAGGGCGTTGCACCCGGACAGTTTGGCGCGGAGGCTACTGTTACGCGTGAGCAGTTGGTGCTGATGCTGCTGCGCTATGCGCGCGCAATGGGCTATGATACCGAGGCGCGTGCAGACCTGACAGCGTTTGCCGATGTAAAACAGCTTGGTACTGATGCACACGAGGCATTTGCCTGGGCGGTCGCGATGGGCATCGTCAAGGGAACGGACAAGCAGATGCTTGCGCCTGCACAGCCGACAACACGCGCGCAGATCGCCGCGGTACTGGCGCGGATGCTCGAGAAGGAGCAGCAGTGATGCGCAGGCTTATGCGCGGCGCGGTGGCGGCAGTTTTCGCAGTGCTGTGTATGCTTTCGGCGTGCTCAGCAAACACGGAGCAGACGAAAACCTGCACAGTCAGTATCTCTTGCGCGGTGCTCTGCGGGCGAGAAACGGAACTCGACGCGCAAAAGCTGGCGCTGGTGCCCGTGGATGGCTGGCTGCTTGCGCCGACGGAAATTACTTACGAAGAGGGCGAAAGCGCATTTGATGTGTTACTGCGTGTTTGCCGCGACGAACAAATCCATCTGGAGTTTTCCCAAACGCCGGGATATGACAGTGCGTACATTGAGGGAATCGGAAATCTGTATGAGTTTGATGCAGGTGCGCGTTCGGGCTGGACCTACAGCGTGAACGGGACGTTTCCCAACAAGGGCTGCAGCAGTTACATTTTGCAAGATGGCGATGAGGTTTGCTGGCAGTATTCCTGCGATCTCGGCGCGGATCTGAAATAAAAAAGAGCGTGTGCACAAATGTGCACATTCTTTTCTTATATTTCGGTACGACCTTCCAGGGCATGCTGGAGGGTGATGCGGTCAGCGTATTCGAGCTGGCTGCCTGCGGGGATGCCGTAGGCAAGGCGGGAAACTTTGACGCCAATGGGACGAAGCAGACGCGAAATGTACATGGCGGTCGCCTCACCCTCGGTGTCGGGGTTGGTCGCCATGATGACCTCTTCCACACCGCCTTTTCCCACGCGCTCTAAGAGTTCTCGGATGCGGATATTGTCAGGGCCGATGTGATTCAGCGGCGAAATTACGCCGTGCAGGACATGATACACGCCGCGAAATTCGCGCGTATTTTCCATCGCGATGACATCTTTGGGCTCTGCGACCACGCAGATGATGCTCGCGTCGCGCTCGGCATCTGCGCAGATGCCGCAGGTTTCGCGGTCGGTGGGATTCTGACAAATCGAGCAAAGGCGCACGGTCTGTTTGGCATCTGTGTTGGCATCGGCAAAGGCCTGCGCCTGATCTTGTGGCATGGACAGGACGAAAAACGCCAATCTCTGCGCGGTTTTACTGCCGATACCGGGCAAGCGCGCAAAATGTTCGGTCAGCCGCTCGAGGGCGGCGGGGAAATTCTGCATATCAGAACAGACCGCCAAGGCCAAGACCGCCCGTCAGCTTCGACATCGAAGCGGCGGAGTCTTCCTCTGCCTTGCGCATGGCTTCATTGACAGCCGCGACAACCATATCCTGCAGCATTTCCACATCATCGGGGTCGACTGCCTCGGGGTCAATCGTCACGCGCAGAAGCTGATGACTGCCGTTGACCACGGCCGAAATTACGCCGCCGCCTGCGGTTGCTTCATACTCTTTGGTCTGCATTTCTTCCTGCATGCGCAGAAGATCCTGCTGCATTTTCTGGGCCTGCTTCATCATCTGCATCTGATTTTTGCCGCCCATGTTCATCGGCATGCCGCCGCGATATCCGCCTTTGGCCATGTGTTGTTCTCCTTACTTGATGGTAAAAATATCTTGGTGTTTCTCGCCGAAGGCGAGCAGGTCATCCATAGGGTCTTTGCCGCCAAAATTCTCGCTTCCCTGCAGGCAAAATTTTACGGAAACGGGTCTGCCGAACAGCGCGGCCGCCTTGGTGCGGACAATCTGTTCGACCTCGGGTCTTTGAATCATGCGAAGCGTGAATTCCGAATCTGCCGCCAGCACGAGCGTATCGCCGCGCAGACTCGGATGAATCGGTCCGTTTGCGGCAAAGAAGCCGCGGTCACGCGCGCTTAAACTCTGTTGAAGCATGGCAGAAAGTTCGGGCCAGAAAGAGGCATCTTCCGCAGGCGCGCTTTGTGCAGGCATGACAGTACGGAAGGGGTCATCCGCGTCGTCCGGCATGGGCGGGCGCTCTTCATCCTCTTCGTCCTGCGCGATAACAGGCGCAGGGGGTGCGTCTGTGCGGACGGGCACAACACCCGAGGCGAATTGCTCTTCCAGGCGGCCAAGGCGCGCGTTAAGCGATTGCGCGTCAAGCGACAGCGAGGGTTTGCAAAGCTGCATGAGGCAAAGCTCCGCTTCCACACGCGGGCTCATACTGCGCTCGAGGGATGATACGGTTTTCTGCAGAAGCTGGGTGATGCGCAGAAGCTCTTCCGCGGTAAAACGCTCACCCAGTGCGAGCGCCTCGCGGCTGGAAGAAATGCCGCTGAGCATATTCATGCCGCTCTTGGGCGCGGTTTTGAGCACCAAAAGGTCGCGGCAGAGCGAACCGAGTTCGTTCAGCAGTGCACGCACATCCTTGCCCGAGATGTAAAGCGAGGAGAAAAGCTCCAGCGCTTTTGCCGCATTATGGTCTGCCGCGGCGGCAAGAATCTGCGCGGTCTGCTGCAGACCCGCAAGGCCGAGTGTGCGGCAGACAAGCTCTTCGCTGACCGAAGCGGTTGCCGCTGAAGCGCACTGGTCAAGCAAACTCAGACCGTCGCGCAGCGCGCCGTCTGCGAGTCTTGCAAGCAGCTGCGCGGCATCGTCTTCAAGTTCGATACCCTCTTCATAGGCAACGAACTGCAATCTTGCGGCAATATCTTCGTTTGCAAGTCGGCGGAACGAAAAACGCTGACAGCGAGAGAGAATGGTGGCAGGAACTTTGTGCAGTTCCGTCGTTGCGAGGATGAACAGCAGGTGCGCGGGCGGCTCTTCGATGATTTTCAGAAGCGCGTTGAACGCCGAAATCGAGAGCATGTGCACTTCGTCGATGATATACACGCGCTTGCGCACTTCGCTGGGCGAGTAGATGGCCTCGTCACGCAAATCGCGCACGTTATCGACGCCGTTATTCGAAGCCGCGTCAATTTCCAGTACGTCCACACAACTGCCTGCGTCAATCGCGCGGCAGGCGGCGCAGTGGTTACACGGATTGCCGTCCTGCGGGTCAAGGCAGTTTACCGCCTTTGCCAGAATTTTGGCGCAGGAGGTCTTACCTGTGCCGCGCGTGCCCGTGAACAGATACGCGTGCGACAGCTTTCCCGAAACGAGCTGCGCGCGCAGTGTTTCGGTGATGGCTCTTTGACCGACCACATCGGAAAATGCCTGCGGACGGTATTTGCGGTAGAGCGCCTGATACATACAGCACACCTCCTGCAAAGTTCTTATCTAT
>JAZUCN010000045.1:0-2255 GCA_045639205.1 Oscillospiraceae bacterium
CTCACGTATCTCATTCTCGCGGTCAACTACCATTCTCGTTGCGACCGACTGCACGCGGCCTGCGGACAGACCCTTACGCACCTTCTTCCACAGAAGCGGAGACAACTGATAGCCAACGATGCGGTCAAGCACGCGGCGCGCCTGCTGGGCATCGACCAATCTCTGGTCGATCGGGCGCGGATGTTCCATAGACTTGCGCACGACATCACGCGTAATTTCGTTAAAGGTTACGCGGTATGTTCTCTCGTCGGGAATCTCAAGCAGATGCTTCAGATGCCACGAGATCGCTTCACCCTCGCGGTCCGGGTCAGTTGCGAGATACACACAGTCGCTCTTTTTCGCGGCTGTGCGAAGTTCTTCGATGAGTTCTTCTTTTCCCTTGATGGGCTGATAGACAGGCTCAAAGTTATTCTCGATATCTACGCTCATCGTGCTCTTCGGCAGATCGCGCAAATGACCCATACTTGCTTTTACCACACAGTCGGGGCCGAGATATTTTCCAATGGTCTTTGCCTTGGACGGCGATTCCACAATCACAAGGCTCGTTTTTGCTTTCGGCATGGTTGCCTCCAAATCTTATCGTTTTTCTGCAGGAGAAATCCAACCCGCAGGCTGTCTTTTGATATAACCCTTGACTTCCATCAGCGTGATCGATGCAAGCACCCTGCCCGCAGGAAGTCCGCTTGCGGCAATGATTTCATCAATGTGCTTCTGTCCGTCCAACAACTGATTGGCGATGGCTTTTTCATCGTCTGTCAGCTTTGGCAAAATCTCATGTAGGTCAATATAAAGTTTCTTTTGCGGCTTGTCAATGACTTTTGTGTCGGTTGCCGCAGGCTCAGCCACGCGCACATTCGTTTTCTCGCGCATCATATTTTCTTCCTCGCGCGTAAGCTTCATCGATATCGTGCGGGGCTGTTTTTCAATGAGTTCGGGATATAGGTGCACATACTCGCGCATGATGTCCCAGCCGTCCTCGACCACGATTGCGCCATCTTTCAGAAGCTGAATATTGCCTGCGCAGGTTGCAATGCCGACATTGGCAGGAAGCGCAAAGACATCCTTGCCCTGCTCAAGCGCGTGATTGGCAGTAATGAGCGCTCCGCTCTTCTTCGGCGCTTCAACCACGACCACACCGAGGCTGAGTGCGCTCAAGATGCGGTTACGCACAGGAAAATGCACGCCAAGCGCGGGCGTATTAGGCGGATACTCGCTGATGAGGCATCCGTTTGCCTCAATATCGCGGAAGAGATTGCGGTTAAAAGCAGGATAGGCAACATCCACACCGCAGCCAAGCACCGCCACGACGGGATTTCCCGCCGACAGCGCGCCTTTTAAGCACATCGTGTCGATACCATCCGCGCCGCCCGAGATAACAATCGCGCCCATCCTTCCCAGCTGATAGCCAAGGTTCTTCGCCTGCATCAAGCCGTATGCGGATGCCTTTCTTGTGCCGACCATCGCGACAACAGGCTGTGCATCTAAATCGGGCAGTGTGCCTTTGCAATACAGCACCACGGGAGGATCGTCAATATTGCGAAGTCGCGCAGGATAAATCGCATCCTGCCAAGTGACGATGCGGATATTCTTGCGATAACATTCGTTTACAATTTTCTCTGATTCCGTAAGGCTCTTGTCATCCAGCGAAGCATCAAGCTTCATGCCAAGCGCTGACTCGCAAACCGAGCGCTCGGCGCAGTAGATTGCCTCGGCTGTCGAAAACGCACGCAACAGCAAAGCCGTTGTCCGATGACCTACGTTCTTGCGTGTCGAGAGCCATATCCAATATTTGAGCACAATATCCCTCAGTTCTCTATCTCTTCATCTGCCACATCACAATCGTTGCCGCGGTCGCGGCATTGAGTGATTCACAGCGTTTATTCATCGGGATGATGATTTTCCCTTCGCTTGCGTCAAACAATTCCCTGCTCACGCCCTGCCCTTCACTGCCGATTACCACCGCCGCGTCGGACAGATCGACTTCTCTTAAATCCTTTGCATCGTCACTCATCGCCGTTGCAAGCAATCTCACGCCACTGGCGGCACACAGTGCGCCAATCTCTTCGCGACGAATGTAGGACGGCGGCGTGCGGAAAACAGCACCCATCGTGGCGCGCACGACCTTGGGATTATAGGCATCGGCACAACCATCGGTCAGCACAACAGGAATCTCCAGCGCATCTGCAGTGCGCAGAATCGTGCCCATATTGCCTGGATCCTGGATGCCGTCTAAAACCACGCACCCACCGCGCAGG
>JAZUCN010000046.1:0-5470 GCA_045639205.1 Oscillospiraceae bacterium
AACGCTCAGATGCAGTCTTCCGATATGCGGAAATACTGCGAACTTGACGATGATTGCACGGAACTGATGCGCGCGGCATTCTCGCAGTTACAAATGACCGCCAGAAGTTATGACCGCGTGCTTCGTGTGGCAAGAACCATCGCAGACCTTGATGCAAGTGCGCACATTCAGCCACAGCACATCGCAGAGGCGGTGCAGTATCGCACCTTCAAATTTGGAAATCAGTAAAGGAAGAACACCATGAACGAAATGTTTTTGCTCAAACTCGGCGAAATCGTCCTCAAAGGCGCAAACCGCCGCACGTTTGAAGATAAACTCAAGCAGAATGTCCGCCGCAGAATGGCGAAGTTCGGTAATTTTAAAATTTATATCATGCAGTCTACAGTCTATGTCGAGCCACTCGATGAAATGTGCGATATCGAAGGCGCATGGGAGGCCTGCGGTACGCTCTTTGGTATCAGCACGATGTGCCGCTGCCGCGCGTGCGAAAAGGACCTTGACTCCATCTTTGAGGCTGTCTGCGACTATCTTGGTGACGAGCTTTCAAGCGCCAAGAGCTTTAAGGTCGAGTCCAAGCGCTCGGACAAGTCTTTCCCCATGAACTCGATTCAAATCTCGCAGGCGGTCGGCGGACGTCTTGCAGAGCAGTATCCGCACGTCGCTGTCGATGTGCACAACCCTGATTATCTCGTTAACGTCGAAGTGCGCGACTTTGCCGCTTATATCCATGGTCCGTCCGTACCCGGCGCAGGCGGTCTGCCGACAGGCACAGGCGGTCGTGCTGGTGTCCTGCTCTCGGGCGGTATCGATTCTCCCGTCGCGGGCTATATGATCGGCAAGCGCGGTGTCGAGCTTGAAGGTATCCATTTCTTCTCGTATCCGTATACCTCCGAGCGTGCGAGAGAAAAGGTCATCGAACTTGCACGCCTGCTCACGCGCTATTGCGGCAGAATGACCCTCAATATTGTCGGTTTTACTGAAATTCAGGAAGCTATCCGCGACCATTGCCGTGAGGAGTATTTCACTATCATCATGCGCAGATTTATGATGCGTATTTCCGAAATCATCGCGCGCGAGCATGGCGCAAAATGCCTTGTCACAGGTGAAAACCTCGGTCAGGTCGCAAGCCAGACGATGGATGCCATGGCGGTCACGGGCGCAGTTGTAAATATGCCCATGTTCCATCCGCTCATCGGTATGGATAAAGAAGAAATCGTCACCATTGCGCGCAAAATCGGCACCATGGAAACGTCTATTCTTCCTTACGAGGATTGCTGCACGGTCTTTACGCCGAAGCACCCGAAAACCAAACCTGTGCTTGCACTTGTAGAAGCGGAAGAGGCAAAACTCGATGTCGAAAACCTCATTGCGCGCGCCGTAGAGAACACCGAAAAACTGCAGATTCGCTATTATGAAGGCTGATATTGCAAAAACCGTCATCGAGCGGCTGAAAGAGCAGGGGAAAACTATCGCAACTGCAGAATCCTGCACAGGTGGTCTTGTTGGCAAACTTCTCACGGATGTTGCAGGAAGCAGTGCTGTCTACCGAGGCGGTATCATCAGTTATACCAACGAAGTAAAGCAGAAATTGCTCGGTGTCCGTGCAGAAACCATCAGGCAATTTACTGCCGTCAGCGCGCAAACCGCAGGAGAGATGGCACAAGGTGCGCTGTTGACGCTTGGCGTGGATTTTGCCATCTCCACCACAGGTCTCGCAGGTCCCGATGGCGATGGCACAGGAAGGCCCGTAGGGCTTGTCTATGTCGCTGTCAGCACCGAAGAAGGCACCATTGTGCAGGAATTACACCTCACAGGAAACCGCGAGGAAATCCGCCTGCAGGCGGCAGAGACAGTGCTTCGTTTACTGCTATCGAATATGTAAAAAAGGATGGGAGAAATCCCATCCTTTTCTTTATGATTCCAATATGGTTTTCATGCGTGTGAGGTTCGCTTCGGACAGCGGCGTCAGCGGCAGGCGAGGAAGCCCCACATCAAGACCCTCTAAATTCATTGCCTGCTTGATAGGTATCGGATTGACCTCACAGAACAAACAGTCAATAAGATCCATCAGTTCCACCTGCAATTTGCCCGCGCGTAAATAATTGCCCTGCAAACAACAGTGAATCATATCCATTGTCTGTTTTGGACGCAGGTTCGACAGAACAGAAATTAAGCCTTTGGCACCAATGGACATCAGCGGCACAGCCTCATCATCGTTACCCGACCATACAAAGAAATCCTCTCCACAAGCGCCAATAATTCTCGCTGTTTTGCATACATGCGCAGAGGCTTCCTTGATACCGTTGATGTTCGGGTGTTCAGCAAGAATCGCACAGGTATCAACGCTGATATCAACACCTGTGCGACTCGGTACATTATAGGCAATTACAGGTATATGCACCGCATCTGCAACCGCAGAGTAGTGCGCTATAAGTCCTGATTGCGTGCATTTGTTGTAATAGGGGGTGACCACCAAAAGTGCATCTGCGCCGGCGGCCGCTGCCATGCGACTAAGTTCCATGCAGTGCGCCGTATCATTGCTTCCCGTGCCTGCAATGACCTTGCATCTGCCGCGTACATAACTGGCTGTATGCGCAATTACACCGAGTTGTTCGTGCGTCTGCATAGTTGCGGCTTCTCCCGTTGTGCCGCAGACAACAACGGCGTCAATGCCTGCATCTAACTGTAGTTCGAGTAATTGCTCGAGTTTGGCGTAATCGACAGTACCGCTTTTGAAAGGCGTGACCAACGCGGTCGCGACTCCTTCAAAGATCGGCTGCTTCATGCATGGGCTCCTTTACAAGATTATTTGGTTGTGATATATCCTTCCGCGCACAGAAGTTCGGCGAGCAGAACCGCGCCGCCTGCCGCACCGCGCAGAGTGTTGTGAGAAAGGCAAACGAACTTGTAATCGTACTGCGTATCTTCGCGCAGACGGCCGATCGACACCGCCATACCGCCCTCTAACATGCGGTCAAGCTTCGTCTGCGGACGATTATCTTCTTCAAAATAGTGCAGGAAATGCTTCGGTGCGGACGGAAGGTTCAGTTCCTGTGCACGACCGCTGAAATTTGCCCAGCAATCTTTAATTTCCTCAATGGACGGCTTTTCTCCCTTGAACTTCATAAAGCATGCCGCCATATGACCGTCAGAGCAGGGTACACGCAGGCACTGCGCCGTGATAGAAGGTTCAGTCGCATTGACGATGCCGTTCTCTGTCACCGTACCCCAGAGCTTCATCGGTTCCTGCTCGGATTTTTCTTCCTCGCCGCCAATGTAGGGAATCACGTTGTCGATCATTTCGGGCCACGTGTCAAACGTCTTGCCAGCACCGGAAATCGCCTGATACGTGCAGACCAGTGCGCGGTCAATGCCGTACTTCATCAAGGGGTGCAGGGCAGGGATGTAACTCTGCAGAGAGCAGTTGGATTTGACCGCGATGAAGCCGCGCTTCGTTCCAAGACGCTTCTTCTGTACATCGATCACGCGGATGTGATCAGCATTGATTTCGGGCACGACCATCGGTACATCAACAGTGCCGCGGTGCGCGGAGTTGTTCGAAACCACAGGGCATTCGAGTTTTGCATAGCGTTCTTCCAATGCCTTGATTTCGTCTTTTTTCATGTTCACCGCGCAGAAAACGAAATCGACCTCAGAAGCAATCTTTTCCGCGTCTTTTTCTGCATCAAGAACAACGATATTTGCAACATTTTCGGGAATTGCATCCGGCATGCACCAGCGCGCGCCGACAGCATCTTTGTAGGCTTTACCCGCACTGCTTGCGCTAGCCGCCAGAACAACAGGCTCAAACCACGGATGATTTGCCGTCAAAAGAATAAATCTCTGTCCGACCATACCCGTCGCGCCAATAATACCAACTTTGTATTTGTTCATGTTTTTCGCTCCAATCTGTTTCGTTTGCCGTAAAACTAACGGTTGAATGTAAAACAGAAATATACTATAATATCTCTGTTGTAGCGCAAGAAATCAAAATGATTTGTACGCCACACGCGGTCATGTGTCCGCGAAACGATGTTCCCATCATAGCATATGACCACAAGACTGTCAATGTGACGAGTCATGAAAATTTCCCTGCGAAAAGAGGATGCTCTTGTTGAAAACGCATGATTTTTATTATGATCTGCCTGAAGAACTCATTGCGCAGACACCCCTTGCGCGTCGCGATGGCTCGCGGCTGTTAACACTGAATAAGGATAACGGCGCGGTTGAACATCACCATTTCTATGATATTGAATCGTTCCTGCGTGAGGGGGATTGCCTCGTTCTGAACGATTCGCGCGTGCTTCCTGCGCGCCTGCTCGGTCACCGCGTTCCCACCATGGGCGCAGTTGAAGTCCTGCTTCTCAAGGACGAGGGAAACGGCGTCTGGGAGTGTTTGACGAAGCCCGGCAGAAAAACCAAGCAGGGGACAGAGCTTTCCTTTGGAAACGGTGAGCTCACTGCCACGGTTGTTGGCGAGCGCGAGGATGGGAATAAGCTCGTGCAATTCCATTATGAAGGAATCTTCCTTGAAGTGCTTGAAAGACTTGGCAAAATGCCGCTTCCGCCTTATATCCGCGAAGAACTGCACGATGCCGAACGCTATCAGACCGTCTACTCGAAGCAAACAGGCTCCGCCGCCGCTCCAACCGCAGGTCTGCACTTTACCGATGAATTATTGGAAAAGATCCGCGCCAAGGGCGTGAAAACCGCCTTTGTCACATTGCATGTCGGTCTTGGTACGTTCCGTCCTGTCAAAGCAGAAGATATCCTGGAGCATCATATGCATTCAGAATTCTGCATGATTGACGCGCAGGCGGCAAGCATCATCAATGAGACGAAAAACAACGGCGGTCGTGTCATCTGTGTCGGCACAACATCCTGCCGCACGCTTGAATCCTTGGCGAACGCTGACGGTAGCGTTGAAGAGCGCTCGGCATGGACAGATATTTTTATCTATCCCGGTTATCAATTCAAGGCAATGGACGCGCTGATCACGAATTTCCACCTGCCCGAAAGTACTCTTGTCATGCTTGTCAGTGCCTTTGCGGGGCGTGAGAATGTGCTTTCTGCATACGAAACTGCCGTCAAGGAGCAATACCGCTTCTTCAGTTTCGGTGATGCGATGTTTATATACTAAGGAGCTGTCATGTTTAAGCTTATCAAACAAGAAGGCCGCGCGCGCCGCGGTGAATTTACCTGTCCGCACGGCACGGTGCAGACGCCCGTATTCATGAATGTCGGCACACAGGCGGCAATCAAGGGTGCCCTCAGCGCAGAAGATTTGGAGAATATCGGCACGCAAGTCGAACTCTCAAACACCTATCATCTGCACCTGCGACCGACCGATACGCTCATCCGCGAGATGGGCGGTCTGCATAAGTTTATGACTTGGAACGGTCCAATTCTCACGGATTCTGGCGGATTTCAGGTTTTTTCGCTCTCGAAACTTCGCAAAATCAAGGAAGAA
>JAZUCN010000047.1:0-3246 GCA_045639205.1 Oscillospiraceae bacterium
TTGTGTCGGGTCTTGTTTTTTTGGAGGCAGATGTATGGCGTCCGACGGACGCCAAGATTCAGCGGCAGCAGTTGTAGCCGCAGCCGCAGGTGTTATGGGTGCTGGTGCCGCCTACATTGCTGTTGCCGCAGCCGCAGCCGCAGGTGTTGTTGGTGTTTGTGCCGCCGACGCTGCCGTTGTTGCCGCAGCAGCAGGGCAGGCAGATGCAGCAGTGATTGTTATTATCCTGCGTGCCGCCAACCTGACCGTTGTTCTCACAGCACGGGTTGCAGCAGGACTGGCCAACGAACGAGGGGAACGTGATACCGCCAAAGAAGCCGTTGCACATAGAGCAAACCTCCAAAAAAAGATGTCATGAGACTGTGTAGCCCCATGACATCTTATGACAAATCTTGCGCGGCTGTGCCGACTATTTTTCGCCGGCGAGTTTTGCAAGGCGCGCGGTAATGACAGCAAAACTATCTTTGCGATGCGGCACAAGGCAGTTGCTGCAGTCTTTGATACCGCCGTCTGTGTAGCAGAAGCTTCCGCCGCACTGCTCGCCGTAGGCATACAGCGGGCAATAGCAGAACAGACAGTTGAAATCATCGGGATGCTCTGTCTTGTGGCAGGGGAAAAACTCGCAGGCTTTGTGGCAGAAAAACTGATGGTTTTTATCCATGGCGGCTTCTCTCCTTGATCGCTTCGATCTGCGCCTCATCGGGCGTGACGTAGATGGTGCGGTAGTGGTCATAGATGACCATGCCGGGCTTCGCGCCGTTGGGCTTTTTCACATGCTTGACATTCGTGCAGTCGACGGCGACATTCTGTCCGCCGCGCGCCTGCGAGTAAAATGCCGCAAGCATCGCCGCCTCGGTAAACGCATCGTCGGACGGCTCGCCATCCTCGCGTACGAGAATCACATGACTTCCGGGGATTTTCTGTGCGTGCAGCCAGTAGTCGGTCTTGTACGCGGTGCGAAGGGTCAGCTGGTCATTCTGACGGTTATTACGCCCGACCAGAATCTCACTTCCGTCGCAGGCGGTAAAGACCATCGGCTTGGAAGGGGGAACTTTCATCTGTTTTTTGCCGCCCGTGTTTCGCAGGTAGCGACCGTCGATGAGTTCCGTGCGGATATCAAGCACATCGCGCTCGGACTCCGCGCGCGCGAGCGCTTCGAGCACGCTTGCAAGATACGACAGTTCCGTCTGCGCCTGCGCAATCTGTTCCGAGAGCATCTTTTCGGCGGTTTTCGCCTTTTGATAGTCCTTGTAGAATTTTGCCGCGTTCTGCTGTGGAGACAGTGCAGGGTCGAGGGGGATTTCGATGGTTTTCATCTCGGCATCGTAAAAATCCACTGCCTGCAAACG
This sequence comes from Oscillospiraceae bacterium, assembly GCA_045639205.1. Classification (GTDB taxonomy): domain Bacteria; phylum Bacillota; class Clostridia; order Oscillospirales; family Oscillospiraceae; genus CAG-170. The sequence goes on from JAZUCN010000047.1 coordinate 1,350, forward strand.
CGCCTGTCCGCGCTCGATGGCGTGCAGATTGGCGGTCACGATATCACCGAGCCTGCGCAGGCGTTCGCGGTCTTTGGTTTTCTCCAACTCCGCGCGCTGAAGTTCCAGTTTGCGCGCGGTGCGGTTTTGAAGCGTGGTGATGGTCTTGCGAAGGGTCTGCGTGCGCTGACGCATGCGCTCTGCGTGGTCGCGCTCGGTGTAGAAGCGGTCAAGCAACGCGCAGAACGAGTCTGCCCTTTGCATTTCATAGTACGATTCATACTGCGCGATTTCCATACAGGAAAAATCACGCGGCTGTCCGTCCTGCAAAAGCAAACTCGGCGTTGGCGCATCTGTCTGCAATGCGGAAAACAGCGCAAACAGGCGCGATGCAATCTGTGCTTTTTCCTGCGCGTCAAGCATCGATATATCCACATCCACCGCGCCAAACAGGCGGTAGGTCATCTCGCGGCAGACAAGCGGCGACAGACCCGCAAATGTGTCAAGCAGCCATCGGTCAAACTGCACCTGCGAGCAGGTGTTTGCAAGCATCGCGGTAAGTTCGTCCTCGGTTATCTCCGAAAAAATCCGCTTTTGTTGAGCAGGCGGAAGTTCGTAATAAAGCCCCGGCAATACCTGCCGCTCGGCAGACATCTCCAAATCCACGCGGCGCATGCAGTCGATGATGCGACCGTCCGCGCCGAGCAAAATAAGGTTCGAATTGCGGCCCATCAGTTCCAAAACGAGCGTTTTTTCACAGGGCGCGCCCATCTCGTCTGTGCAGGCAAAATGCAGCTGCACAAGCCGCTCCATGGGTGGCTGGGTGATGGATTCTAACTTGCCGCCTGTCAGATGCTTGCGCAGAAGCATGCAGAACATCGGCGGCTGTTGGGGATTTTCAAGCGAAGCTTTCGTCAAATGGATGCGCGGATGAGAACTCGACGCGCACAGCAAGAGCCTGTGCGCACTTCCGGGGCTTCGCATCTGCAAGATAAGCGTATCGCGCTCGGGCTGTTGGACTTTGTCTACACGGCACGAGAGAAGTTCATCCTGCAGTTCTTTGCACAGCGCGGATAAAAACAAAGCATCCAGCGGCATCAGGCATCCTCCATGGTCAGCACAAACAGTTCGTTGATGCGCTCGATTTTTCCCGCAAGGTACAAAGCGCCAAACAGGCACTCAAGCCCTGTCGCCTTGGCGTACTGCTCGTGCGTGGCGTTTTTGGGCACGGCGTGCACATGGGCGTTGCGCCCGCGGCGATACTGCGCCAATTCCTCTTCGGTCAAAAGCGGGAGCATGCGCTCTGCGCGCTCTGCCTGCGCGCCTGCGCAGACATACTTCACCGTCGCGCGGTGCAGATCTTTACTCGTTGCGCGTCCGCTCGTGCACAGCCAACTGCGCACCAGCAGTTCAAACACCGCGTCACCGCAGTGCGCAAGACCGAGGGTGCTGATTTGCCCGATTTGCTGTTTGGTCATTTGCAAAGCAAAATAGTTTTCCAAAGTTTCTTTCCTCCGATGGGTCTCGTGAGATATCTTGCAGGTGTAGAGAACGTTTCATTTCTGCGGTTTCTTATAGTATAGCACATCTTACAAGCCATGGGGAGAAAAAATCACACAATACCTAAAGGCCTCCCTCTACCCGCAAGGGGTACGCCATATCCGTAAGGCGGTAAAGCCGCCAACGGCTATGCTGCGATGAGGGAGGGGGCAAAAATCTCTGATTTTTGACGGAGGGAGAGAAAACTACCCCTCAGGCAGCCTGGGGCTGCCAGCTCCCCTGACAAGGGGAGCCTCGGGCTCTAACAGTCCAGCGGACTGTTTTTTAACGGCCTTTCGATTCCCGTACGGGTCGAAATAACAAAAAAAATACACCACCCGAAGGCGGAGATATCGTGCAAGGGAATACTCGGCGGCTT
>JAZUCN010000048.1:0-11199 GCA_045639205.1 Oscillospiraceae bacterium
CTTGTTCTGAGCGCACCTGTGTAAGGAGTTTTTTATGCCGTGGCTTTATCTTGCCATCATTGGCGCAGTTGTTTTTGCGCTGTGCTTTTTGGTGGACTTGCTTGTGAAAAAAATCGCGCGCAAAACCTCTGCCGAGCAAAACGGGAAGAGTGTGCGTATGCCGCGCAAGGGCGCGGTGCTTGGCACCTTGATGCTGTTTCTGCCCGTTGTGATTTTGCTGTTTTGGATGCCCGAGGGCGGAGATACCCTCTTGCTCGTTGGAAGCATCGTGGTCTTTCTGATGGGCATCATCCTGCTCGTGCAGTATTTCGCGTTTGCCATTTACTATGACGATACGCAGTTTGTCTGCAAGGACATGCACCGCAAAAAGAAGTGCTATACTTATGACCAGATTCGCGGTCAGCGCTCACTGCAGATGAAAAGCGGCGTGCACACCACGCTCTATGTCGCAGACGATGTCATTGAACTTGACAGCGCCATGCAGGGCGCGGGCGCGTTTTTGAGCAAGGCGTTTTTCCGTTGGTGCGAACTGAAAAACATCGACCCCGACAGCATCAAAAACAATCCGCGCATGCTCACCTTTTTCCCCGACCCCGACGATATAAAAAAATATTGCAAAAAATAACAACTCCCCTCCACGCGATGCGTGGAGGGGATGTGTTTTATCTCTGTTCTGCGACAAAGAGGTTGACGCGGTTTTGAATCATTGCCGCCGCATCATCCACCGAGCGCTGACCCGAGAAGTAGTAGGCACTTTCTTCCTTGATGATTTCCAGCACCTCTTCGTTGCGGTCATACACGCCCGATGCCGAGCGGTAGAGTTCCATGAACGCATCATACTGCTCCTGGCTCATGACATCAATGGTGTATTCCTCGTCACCGCTCCATGCCTGTGCCTTGGGGATGACGATTTTCTCGCCATTTTCATCGAGAAGGAAGTTGCCATCGGCATCGGTTTCATACTCGATGGTCATGGCCTCTTCGATTTTCTCTTCAAAGACTGCGCGGTTACTGGACAGGCCGCCCCAATCGCGCTCGCGCTGATACTCCTCAGTGAAGAACATGCGCACAAACGACCATGCGGCTTCTTTGTCCTCACAGGTGCTCGAGACGGAAAGACCATTGGAGAAACTGAAGGTACTGCCGTTCATATCCGTGCTCGGATAGCCGACGAAGCACACAGGCTCTTGGATGGACGCAAGTGTCCAGAGGTAGTCATTGACGCTTGAAATGTAGGTCGGAAGCATGAGCTGTTTGCCGCTGCGAAGGGCGGTCGGTCCGTCGACATACTCTTCCCAATCGAAATTTTCCCAGTCAAATTCTTCGGGGAATTCCGCGGCAAAGGCCAGATAGTTCTTAAACTGCTCGGAATCGAAACTGCAGGTGCCCGTATCCCAATCAATGAACTGGGTCATGCTTCTGCTGATGCACTCGGAGAGCATGCTCTCGCGCGTGTAACCAACATCAAAGATGCTCGCGCCCTCCTGCAGATTTTCCATGGCATCGTGAATTTCATCAATCGTCCACGTGTCATAGCCGCCAACGACCTTTTCCAGTGCCACAGTGGTGCTAATGGAATACTCGGCAAAGGTCTGATAGAGTTTGCCGCCAATCATCACCGCCTGCAGAGCCTCCGGCATGATGGCATTTTCGCCGAGTTGGGGGTCATTTTGCAGATACGGAAGCAAATCCTCGAGCAAGCCCTGTGCGGCATACTGGCGGATGGGAAGGTCTGTAGTACAGAAGATGTCCGGCACTTTTCCCGAGATGATTTCGGTGTTGAGTTTCGTCAAACCTGCCTGATAATCATCCTGCGTGGCATACTGCGAATAATCATCGACGATGATGCGGTGGGTCTGGCTCTCGCGGTTAAATTCCACGATTTTCTCTCGCAGATTCCAATCCAGCCACATGCACGCAAGGCGAAGTGTCGTCTTCTGCGGCAGGCTGGCAGGGTCAACGCGCGTGAGCACAACGAGTTGATGCTCGCCGCCCTCATAGTCATAGCAAAGACCCGCGACCGTGCCGTCATCTAACAGAATGGTCTGTTGGATGCTGTTCATGTCGACATCGCATTCCAGCCAGTCAACGAGCTTTTCGCCCACCTGCTCTTTGGACTTGTAACCATAGAGATTGCCGCTGTAATCGTAGAGGAAATCATACTGCGCATCGGGGCTCGTCTGATAGTCATAGCCGTTTGCGGGCAGGCTGATGCTCTCGCCGATTTCCAGGGTTTCGGTGTTGATGGGGCAGAATCTGCGCTCCTCGCCCCACATTTCAACTGCGGGTACGCCGCAGAAAGTCGTTAAATAGCCACCGTCTGTGCCGTAGTTGAGGCTCTTGACGAATGTGCCGTCATTTTCGTAGACTCGCACCTCTTCGCCCCAAATGTTCATGTAAAGTCTGCCTTTTTCATCAACGAGCGTCAGTTCCCAGAATACCCCCTCTTCGGTTTCGGGGAAGGTCGCAGTTTTCAGCAGTGTGCCATCTGCGCTGTAGCCGCAGAGTCTGCGCACAGCAGGCTGGGCGACCTGATAATTCCACTCGTTATCCGTTTCGGGATTGAAGTTTGCGGGCAGTTCGATGGTATAGCTCTCGCAGTAGTCGCAAATCCAAATCGTGCCGTCCTTGGAGATGCCGAAATATTCCACATTTGTGTAGCCTTCCGCGCCTTCGGGAATTTCCAGTGGCTGATACCAGGTCTGGTGTTCCACCGCACCTGTTCTCAGGTTGATTTTATACAGGCGCGTTTCGTATGTAGGCGGGATGTAGGCGCTCTTCTCGAGCTCCTCCGGAGCGATTTCCATTTCCTCCGCCATCGGCTCTTCCTCAGCCACCCCCAGCATGGGCATATCGTAAGGCACTGCCATGTCACCATCAACCTCAGGCTGATTGCCGGGGTCTGTCATGACCTCAACAAAGGTGTACAGGTCACCACCCAAAACTGCCGAGCGGCTGAGCGCATTGCCCTTCAAATCAAGGTCAATATATTCTGCGGCGTAGGCATATTTTGCCGTAAAGTTGCTTGCCGCGTCTTCGGTTTTCGTCTGCGAATCAGGCGCTGTGGACGAAGGGCCTGTCTGATTTGCCGCGCAACCTGCCAGACAGCCAAACAGTAAAACGAGCACCAAAAGCAGTGCCATGAGTTTTTTTATCATAATGCTACCTCCCGGGCCAAAAAGTTCCTTTTTTCTTGATTGTATCCTACCACAAAGTGGGGAAAATAAAAAGAGGTTTGCGCCATCTTTAGAATCTTTAAGGTTTTTTCTGTTTTCCACCAACTCCTGCTTGATTTTACGCTTTTTGCCTGTTATAATAGCGGCGGTTGTGTTCGAAGCAACCGTTACTGCAGCGGCAAGAACGCCTTTTGGTGTCCTTGCAGACCGTTTGGGATTTGCATAATTTCCTATGGAGTGGTATCGAAGTGGTTATAACGGCCCTGACTCGAAATCAGGTGTACCGGCAACGGTACCGTGGGTTCGAATCCCACCCACTCCGCCAATGAGGTTCTTGAAGTCGCTGCCTTCAGGAACCTCATTTTTTTATGCAGGTCCCTCCACCCTCTGTTTAGAGAAAGGAGAAACATTTGGACATTTTCAACATTTTGGCGCTGCTCGGCGGCCTGAGCCTGTTCCTGTTCGGTATGAGCATCATGGGCTCTTCGCTGGAGAAGCGCGCGGGCGACTCGCTGAAGAGTCTGCTCGGCAAACTCACCTCCGGAAAGCTCGCAGGCTTTCTGACCGGTCTTGCTGTTACGGCTGTGATCCAGTCGTCGTCTGCAACCACCGTTATGGTCGTCGGCTTTGTCAACTCCGGCATCATGACTCTGCGCCAGGCGATCAACGTCATCATGGGCGCAAACGTCGGTACGACCGTCACGGCATGGTTGCTCAGCCTTTCGGGCATTGACGGCAGCAGCCTGCTCATCCAGCTGCTCAAGCCCACATCCTTCACGCCTGTGCTTGCGCTCATCGGCATCATTTTGTACATGATCGGCAAGGAAGGCAAGAAGAAGGATACGGGCATGATCCTGCTCGGCTTTGCAACCTTGATGTTCGGCATGGACGCGATGTCCGATGCGGTTTCGGGTCTTCGCGATGTGCCTGAGTTCCGCAACATCCTGCTGCTGTTCCAGAATCCGATTCTCGGCGTGCTGGCAGGCGCGGTGCTCACCGCCATCATCCAGTCCTCGTCCGCCTCGGTCGGTATCCTGCAGGCACTGGCTTCGACAGGTCAGGTCACCTTTGGTGCTGCAATCCCCATCATCATGGGTCAGAACATCGGCACCTGCGTGACGGCGATGCTCTCGTCGGTCGGCACGAACAAAAACGGCCGCCGCGCGGCAATCGTGCATTTGAGCTTCAACATCATCGGCACAGCGCTGTGCCTTGTCCTGTTCACGATTGCGCGCTCGCTTTTGCATCTGCCGCTGTTTGAAGAAAGTGCGAGCGAATTCGGCATCGCTGTGGCGCACACGGCATTCAATGTCATCTGCACCGCCGCTCTGTTCCCCGCAACGAAACTTCTCGAGAAACTGGCATATCTGTTTATTCCCGAAACGCCCGTGCAGGAGTCTACGCAGATTGAACTTGATGAGCGCTTGATGGCATCGCCCTCGATGGCGCTCGAGCGCTGCCGCGAGGTGTCGGTGGACATGGCGCGCACCGCGCTGGATGCTCTGCGTGATTCGATTGGTCTTCTCGATCATTACGACGCGCAGATCGCGCAATCGATTCGCGATCGCGAGTCGCAGACCGACCACTATGAGGACGTGCTCGGCACATATCTGGTCAAACTCAGCACGCATCCGCTGTCGGCTCGCAGTCACGCGGAATCGGCACAGCTTCTGCATGTGATTGGCGACTTTGAGCGCATTTCCGACCATGCGGTAAACCTCGCGGAAGCCGCGGAGGAAATTCGCGAAAAGGGTCTGCAGTTTACAGGCTCTGCCCAAAAGGAACTCAATACACTTTGCGGTGCGGTGCAGGAGATTCTCCAGCTTGCACAGACGGCATTTATCGCCGACGATGTGAAGACCGCATCGCTTGTCGAGCCGCTCGAAGAAGTCATCGACGTGCTCAAAGAGCAGCTTCGTGCGCGGCACATTGTGCGCCTGCAGGCAGGCACGTGCTCGCTTGACGCGGGCTTCGTGTGGTCAGATTTGCTGACAAATCTTGAGCGCGTGGCTGACCATTGCTCGAACATCGCAGGCTGTATCATCGAAACGCATCACGGCTCGCTGGGAATGCACAACTATCTTGGCAATCTCAAGGCAGGAACACCCGAATATCTGCAGGAATTCAACAATTTTACAGCAAAATACGCGCTCGAGAGCGCACAGTAAACAAAAGGGTGCAGATAAAATCTGCACCCTTTTTAATTGAGAAGCCAAATGGAAAAATTGAGATAGCCTGCAAATGTCACCCACAGCCAATATGGCAGAAGCAAATCGCCTGCAAGTTTGCGCACTGCGCAAAAGCGATTTATGGTGATGATAATCAGCGCCCACAACGCGACCAACCACACAAACGCCGCAAGATACGCGGAAAAATTGAAGAAAATAATGCTCCACAAAAAGTTAAAGGCCAACTGAATGAGATATACACGCCGCGCGCTTTTGCGCTGTTTTTGCGGCGCATTTTCCTCAACACGCACCAAGTAGTCCGCAATGCCCATGAGGACATACAAAATCGTCCACACCACGCCGAACAGCCATCCCGGCGGCGAGAGCGGCGGCTTGTTGAGCGCGGCAAACTGTGCCATCGCATCGCGCGTGAGCCATGCCGACACGCCGCCGACCGCCAACGGCAATACGATGGACGGAATAAATTTCTTCCATTGGATTTTCAACCCATCACCCCCTGTCACAGCCTATGTGTAGACATGGGTGAACATGCAAAAACGCGCCGCCCATTCGGACGGCGCGCTGGTTTTATGTACAGTCCACACCTTGTGGGATGAAGAACGCCACGCCCTCGTATGCGCGGATTTCCTCTGCCAGTGCCTGCACATCGCAATCCTCTTCCACCGTGCACTCGACGCCGACATTGCCCTGCACGCCGCTTTGCGGTGTGGTGAGGGTCATGTGCTTAAACTTACTGCGCATCTTTTCATACAGCGCGTCGACATACTGCGTGCCGTGCAGTTCGAGGTAATACAGCACCTCATGTTTTTTGACCTTGCTCTCGAGTTTGGTCAAAAGCGTCATGATAAGCAGGGTGATGACAAAGCCAACCGCCGCCGCCCAGTAAAACCCAACCGCGATCAAAAGGCCAAGACTTGCCGTGGTCCAAAGACCCGCCGCTGTTGTCAGGCCTGTGATTTGACTCTGTCTGCGCGTGAGGATGGTGCCCGCGCCGAGAAAACCGATGCCGGAGATGACCTGCGCGCTGATGCGCATGGGGTCGCCGTCGGTCTGCAGAACCTGCGAAACATAAAGGCCGACCAGTGCCGTCATGGCAGAGCCGAGGCAGACCAGCATATGCGTGCGCAAACCTGCCGCGCGTCCGTGCTTTCCGCGCTCACGACCGATAAAGCCGCCTGCGATTGCCGCCAGCAGAAGTCTTACCGCGGCAGAGATTGGATTAAAGCCTTGTAAAAGGTCTAAAATGTACAATAAAATCTTCATCACAAACCCCTCCCCACTTTTATTTTTACCATTATATCCGAAACTCTCTTCAGATTCAACCGCATGAGAAAAACGCCGCAGACTTTCTCTGCGGCGTTTTTTGTTATTCCGTTGTATGGCGTTTGCGGAACGCCGCAGGAGAGCATCCGACCTCTCGGCGGAAATAGCGGCAGAAGTTACTCAAATCCGCAAAGCCGCAGGCGTTGCTCACGGTGCTGATGGGGACATTGGTGCTGATAAGCATCTGCTTGGCAGAGGCAATGCGCCGCAGCATACGATAGCGCCCGATGCTGTATCCCGTGGCCTGCTTGAAACTGTGCGTCAGATACGACAGGCTCAAGTGATGCTCCTGCGCAAGTTCTGCAATCGAAACATCATCGGCTGGGTTTTCATCAAAGCGGCGCTGGATACTGCGAACCGTATCCGTGCGCACGGGGCGCATCTTGGCAAAGCGCTCGGGCGCGTGGCGGTAAATCATCTGCAAAATGCATTGCAGAAGTGCCGTCTGCCCATCGGCAAAATCTCCCTTTTTGTGCTCCTGCAACAGAAGATCGAACATCATGCGCAGGGGCTGGGCGATCGCCTCAACCTCGATGACAGGGTTAGCAAACTCCGAACGGTCGGTAAACAGCGACAAAAGCCGCTCCGCGTCCTTGATCTGCACCTCCGTCAGCGCAGGGGCAAGCTGCACGGCATAGCGCTCATACTGCTCATCGATCTGCACGATCGCATGCGGTTCGAGATGGCTCAGGAAGATGACCGACGGCCTATCAATCTGCCGCAACTGCTCACCAAGCCGAATCTGCACCGAACCGCCGCAAACATACAGCAGCAGGTCATGCTTCTGCCAATAGCTGGGGCGCACGCGCGTGACTTTGGAGAAGTTGACCGATTCCACACAGGACATTTGCGCCCTCCTTTCTTTCTCTGGGCGGCGCAAGGTTCCGCGCGGTTTAGCCCTCCATCAGACCAAATTCGTCTGTAACGATCTCTTCGACCTCTTCTTCGACGACAACCGCAGGCACGAACTCGCTGATGCAGGCATCCGCGGGCACGTCCGCGAGAAGTGCGGGCAGGTTGAGGATGATGCCGTCAAGATTGTACGGCACAGCGATGGTCTTGGTGACCTTCACCTCTGAGCCACCCTTTTCCTGCATGACCTCAAGCTCTACGGTAAACGACTGACCGATGCATGTTGCCATGCCGCGCTCGTCTTCATAGAGTTTTGCCACCTGCTCACCGTCAACATAGGCGGTAACCTTATAGGGCGCTTCATAGGTAGTGCCTTCATATTCCAGCGGCTTGCAGTCAAGGTAGATGGTGTGTCCGCGGCCGATGTAGAACATCGTGGCGGCAATCAGAAGAATCAGAACCAGTGCGCCGAGACGGAAGAGTACTTTCTTTGCTTTCATTTCTTCTCGTCCTCCTCAATCTGCGCCTGTCTGAGCTGCTGAGCAATCTCGCTCTTCTGCTTGCGCTTCTTCGTTTCATACATGACCAGCGCCACCGTGATGATGCCGTAGGAGACAAACACGCGGAAGTATTCGCCAATCATCGAGTCGCCCGTGATGACCTTGCCGGCCGTCGGAGCAACGATGAACATCGTGTGGAACAGGATAACGCCAAGGAAGACGTTGCCGATAGAAGCCTTGTCGACCGACGCGCCGCCGACGAGCAGGGCCGCGATACAGAACATGCCAATCTGGCTGTGACCGCTGTAGGTAGCGATGTTGCCCATGTTCTGCAGGTAGATAATCATGCCGATGCCAGCCATGACGGTGGAGATGACGATGGAGATGATTCTGGTTCTTTCAACCTGAATACCTGCCTCGCGCGCAACTTCCATATCCTGACCGACCGCACGCATATCCTGACCGAGCTTGGTCTTGCGGAACCAAATGATGAACAGGCACAGAATACCGATAACAACAAAGGTCATAACAGGGATGTTCACGCCGCCAACGGAGATGTTGAGCACATCGTCGAGGCAGTGGCGCATGTTCAGCAGGTCAACCGAGTTACGGATGCCGTAGCCTCTGGGGAGTTTGATGTTTGCATGCTTGATGGGAATGATATTGCCCATCAGATACAGCACGATCAGCTGATACACACCGTTCATAAAGAAGCTGATGATATAGCTGGTGATCATCTCTCTGCCCTTGGCCATGTTGAGGATCTTGCCGCAAAGCAGACCCAAAAGTGCCGAAATGGGAACGGAGACAATCATCGCAAGAATCATGCCGGGGATGCCCCAAATCTGCCAGTCAGTGACGAAAATGAGGGCGATTTCGCCCGCCATTGCGCCAAGGGTCATACCGAAGTTCAGACCCATACCGGCCATGATGGGAATCAGCAGGCAAAGAATCATGAAGATGTTTCTGCCCATACGGGAGACGATCTCGTTAATGAGGTAGCTCGGAGAGAAGCCCGAGATAGGGATGCAGATCGCGCAAATCAGCACGAACATCAAAGGCACGCTGTTATTGCGCACAAACTTCCAAATCACGTTCTCATTCGAAACGGAGTTCAATGTATTCTTTCTCATTTTGCTCCCTCCGATTTTCTCGTCAGTGCGTAGAGGATCATACCGTTGGAAACGATGATACGGATGATTTCACTCACGTCCATGCGGATAAGGTTGTTCATGACCGTCGGGGTCATCGTGACGATACCCTGGAAGAGAATCGTGCCGATGATGACGTTCGAAATCGACGCCTTGTTGACCGTCGCGCCGCCAATCAGGATAGCGGAGACAGCAGGCAGAGCCATGTTGAACGGCGCCATATACAGCTGAACGAAGCCGAAGCCCTGTTCATAAACCAGGATGCCAACGGCTGCAAGCCATGTCGACATGATGACAGACAGCAAACGCATCTTATCGACATTCACGCCCGCTGCCTTTGCAAAAGCGGGGTTCGAGCCAACTGCCGTCATAGCAGTGCCCGTCTTGGTGCGCAGGAACGCCCACATAGCAAGCGCCAGCAACGCGAAGAACAACAGCGAGCCTGTCGGGATAGACAGTTTGCCGATGTTGATCTGCAGGAAGTTTGCAAGGACTTTATCATAGAAGCCCTCGAGGGAAATGGTCGTTCTGAGACCCTTGCCGGAAAGACCCCAAACCATGTTTGCGCTCTTATACGGCAGAAGCAGCCACATCATGCACATGAACGACACGGATGCAAAGCCGACATAGGTCGCGATCATCATCTCGCCGCCCTTGATCTTGTTGAGCAGCCAGCCGTACAGCGCGCCGAGAACCACCGCAAACGGCGTTGCGATGACGACAGCCATGACGAAGCTCATTGCGCCCGTAAAGCCAAATTCAATGGACAAGGTCGCGCCAAGCAGGCCCGAGATGATGCCGAGCGGCAGACCGAAGTTCAGGCCGCAGCCCGAGTGGATCATCGGGACCATGGCAAGAACGAGCACCGCGTTCCAGCTGAAACGGTTGATGGTGTTGGTAATCTGCGTTGCAAGATCCGCGCCGACGACGGGCGCTACAATGAACATCAGAAGCAGGAAGCCTGCGATAATCAGGCGCGGCAGACCGAATTCGGATGCCATCTTCGCAATACGACCGCCCAGCGTCAGATTCTGTTCGGGTAAATATTTTTTCATGCCATACACCTCACTTTACCTGACTGACCATGAGCATACCGAAGTCCTCGGAAGGCTCGGAAGCAGGCAGGATGCCTGCAATCTTGCCGCCGGAGACGATGGCAATACGGTCACAAACCTGGCGAAGCTCTTCAAGTTCCGAAGAAATCATCACAACTGTGACGCCGCTTTCCTGGTTGAACTTCTTCAGTGCATCAAGCACCAGGCCCTTTGCGCCAACGTCGATACCGCGCGTCGGCTCGGAAACGAACAACAGCTTCGGCTCGAGCGCAAATGCCTTGGCAAGGCAAACCTTCTGCTGGTTGCCGCCCGAGAGTTCCTTGGCACGCTGTTTCGAACCCATGCACTTAATCATGAGTTCATCAATATACTTGTTGGTAACCTCACGGATTGCCTTTTCATCGCGGAATTTGATGAAGCCATAGTTCTTGAGGAACTTGTTCTGCACCTGCATCGCGGGGAAGGCAACGTTCCACTCGAGCGACTCGTCGAGCAGAAGACCGACCTGTCTTCTGTCCTCAGAAACGAAAGCGAGGTTTGCATCCAGACAGCCGCGCGGGTTGTTCAGCGCAATGTTCTTGCCTTCAAAACTGACCTCACCGCCTGCTTCATACAGACCCATGATGCCATTCGGGATACCGAGCTTGCCCTGGCCGGCAAGGCCGCCGATGCCCAGAATTTCGCCCTTCTTGATTTCCAGATTGACGTCGCGTACGGTTTCGCCCGGCATATCGACCCACAATCTGCGAATCGACATGATGGTCTCTTCCTCGGACATATCTCTAATAGCGGTTTGAGCGGCACGGTCAACAGTTCTGCCGACCATCCACTTTGTAATCTCGGTTACGTTTGTCTGCTGTGCGGGCACGTCTTTGACCACGCAGCCATCGCGCATGACGAGAACCTTGTCACATACGGACAGAATCTCCTGCAGTCTGTGCGTGATGAAAATA
>JAZUCN010000049.1:0-4720 GCA_045639205.1 Oscillospiraceae bacterium
GCAAAGGAAATCCTTGCTTACGAACTGACCGCGCTCGTCCACGGCAATGAAGAAGCCGACAAGGCAAAGGCTGCGGCACAGGCTCTGTTCGGTGCGGGCAGCGACGACTCGAACATGCCGACAACCGAACTGACAGAGGCTCAGCTGACCGATGGCAAGATTGCAATTCTTGACCTTATGATGGCTTGCAGCTTGATCCCGTCGAAGGGTGAGGGCAGACGCCTTGTCCAGCAGGGCGGCGTTGTTGTCAATGACGAGAAGGTGGCGAACATTGACGTTTGCTACACGGCTGAACAGCTCAAGGAAGGTCTGAAGATCCGCAAGGGCAAGAAGGTCTTCCACAAGGCAATTCTGAACTAAAAGTGAAATCACCGATGGATTTATCCATCGGGGATTTTTGTTACTGTTTGTTGCGGAGTGATCTGCCGCGGCGTGCGATTCTGCGCTGTTTGCGGATGCGCAGAGCAAACAACAGAATGGCAATCAAAACGATTGCGCCAAGGCTGATGAGCAGTTGTGTTTTCGAATTGCTGTTCGAAGTTTTGACCGTCAGCCAAAGTGCGTTCATCTCCTGTGTGGCCTCGGGTGACAACGCGCTGAAGCTTTCGCTTCTTTCGAGCGTTTCATCGTCGGGATAGGCAACAGGGCTGGATGTGACAGACTCGTCAAGGTAATCTTTTGCCGCGGAGATGGGCGTGGAGTAGCAGATATAGTCCAGGTTTGCCGCGGAGATTTCAGGGTCGCACAGGAAGTTGATGAATGCCTCTGCGCCTTCTTTGTTTTGGCAACCCTTGGGGATGCACATGGCATCGATGAAAATGTTGAAGCCCTCTTTCGGGAAACTGAACGCAAGCGAGGGGTTTTCCTCGACCATGGTCAGGTAATCGCCCGCATAATAGGGCGCCGCCCAAGCCTCGCCGCGCTGCATCTTATCGAAAATCTGGTCCATGACATACGCCTGCAGAAGAGGATTCTGCTGTTTGAGAAGCTCTGCGCAGTTTGCAAGCTCTGCACTGTCCTCGGTGTTGAGGCTGTAGCCCAACATTTTTTGCGCGATGGCGAATGAATCACGGGGGTTATCGAACATGAGCGTCTTGCCCATGTAGGCAGGATTCCAAAGGCATGCCCAACTTTCCGCATCCTCTGCGCTGACGTATTCAGTGTTGTAAATCAGACCGACGGTGCCCCATGTGTAGGGGACAGAGTAGGCGTTTTCGGGGTCATACGCCTGATTTTTAAAGGCTTCGTCAATGTTGGCGTAGTTTGGGACATTGTCAAAGTTGATAGGCTCTAACATATCCTCGGAGATGAGCTTGCCAATCATATAGTCCGACGGGATGATAACATCATAGCTTGCGCCGCCCGTCTTGAGTTTCGTGTACATCGTTTCGTTGGAGTCGAACGTGATGTAATGGACCTTGATGCCGGTTCGCGCTTCAAATTCCGCGATGACATCGAGCGATCCGTCTGTGCCGTCAGAAATATACTGTCCCCAGTTATAGACCGTGATTTCATTTTCTGCGGCAAAGGCGGGGACACAAGCAGCGGTTAGCAGGAGCATAAGGCAGAGCAGGAGAGTTGCGATTCGTTTCATATTATGCTCTCCTTTCTCCGCTGCCGCGGCGCTCGGAACGAGCCTGCAGAAGGTTCATCAGCACCATCAGCGCAAGAATCACAACGAAAATCAAGGTGAAGAGCGCGTAGATTTTCGGCTGAATGGGCTTTTTGACGTAGTTGTAGATTTCAACGGGAAGCGTGATGAAATCCGAGCCTGTGACAAAGTAGGAGATGACGAAATCGTCAAGGCTCATGGTAAACGCCATCAGTGCACCCGAGAGGATGCCCGGCATGATTTCAGGCACAACGACCTTGATAAACGCCTGAAACGGCGTACAGCCAAGGTCCAGTGCAGCTTCCTGCAAATCGGGGTCCATCTGCTTGAGCTTCGGCATGACATTTAAGATGACGTAGGGGAGATTAAACGTGATGTGCGCGATGAGAAGCGTCCAGAAGCTCAGAATATTGTCAATGCGCATCATCATACCGACAAAGGCAAACAGCAAAGCAAGCGCGACACCTGTGACGATATCGGGGTTGGTCATGGGAATATCTGTCAGTGCCATGACGGCCTTGCGGAGTTTTCCCTTCATGCCGTGGATGCCAACGGCCGCCATAGTGCCAAAGAACGTGGCGATAAGGGTCGAGAGCACCGCGATGATGAGAGAATTTAAAAGCAGGGACAACAGCGCAGAGTCGCGGAAGAGGTTTGCATACTGCGCAATGGTGAAGCCTTTAAATACAGCGATGTCCTTGCCGACGTTAAACGATGCAACGCCAAGGACAATCATGGGGATATACAGGAATGTGAAGACCAGGACGGTTATGATACGGGTTACGTGTTTCATACCTTTGCCATGACCTCCTCTCCGTCATCCTCGCCGAAGCGGTTCATGATGCTGATACATGCAAAAATGAGCACCATCAGAACAAGGCTCATTGCCGCACCGAGGTTGGGGTTATAGGCGGTTTTGAACTGCGACTCGATGACGTCACCGATAAGGGTCGTGCCGGTGCTTCCGAGTTTCTGCGAAATGTAGAATGTGGAAACGGCAGGAACAAAGACCATCGTAAAGCCCGAGAGGATGCCGGGGGCAGACAAAGGAAGAATCACCTTCGTGAAAACCTTTGTCGGCGCGCAACCAAGGTCTGCCGCCGCTTCAATCAAGCGCGTGTCAATCTTCATGATGACCGTGTAGAGAGGCATAATCATATACGGCAGGTAGTTATAGACCATGCCGAGGATGACAGCACCGTTATTGCGAATGAGAGGAAGCGGTGCGATGCCGATTTGCTGCAGGAAGGTGTTGATGATGCCTGTATCTTCCAGCAGGGCAACCCACGCAAGCGTACGCAGAAGGAAGCTCATGCACATCGGAAGCATAATGAGCATCTGCAAAAAACGCTGAGTAGTGGGCTTGCAGCGCGCAATCTGATAGGCGACGGGATAGCCGGTGACAAGGCAAATGACAGCCGCCGCCAGTGACAGCCAAATCGAGCGCAGGAAAATCGGCAGGTAGTTGCCAATCGATGCGAGGTTCGAGAGAGTAAACTCGCCTGTGACAGAGTCCGTAAAGGCATAGAAGACAACAATGCCGAGCGGAACGATGATAAACAGCGCCATCCAAACGATGTAAGGCGCGGCAAGGAGCTTACTCTTCATCGCCTTCTTCCTCCGTCGCGTCCGCAATCTCGTCATATTCCGCGCTGTAGGAACTGTAGTCGCCATACAGACCGGAATATTCGCTCTTGTGCATGATGTGGATGTCTTCGGGATTCAGGCGGATGCTGATTTTTGCGTCAACAGGGTAGTAGTCCGTGGTCTGAATGAGCCACTTAAAGCCCTTGATGTCGACAATGGTATCGTAGTGCACGCCCTTGAAGGTAACAGAGGTGACAACACCGGAGAGGTGACTGTCGCTTGCCGGAACGATGTCAATGTCTTCCGGACGGATGACAATGTCAACGGGCTCGTTCTTCTCAAAACCCTCGTCTACGCAGACGAATTTACGGCCAAAGAACTTGACAAGACGGTCTTCGAGCATCACACCGTCAAGGATGTTCGACTCGCCGATAAAGTCCGCAACAAAGGCGTTCTTCGGTTCGTTGTAAATGTCCTGCGGTGTGCCAATTTGCTGAATCTTGCCCTTATCCATGACAACAACAACGTCAGACATGCTGAGTGCTTCTTCCTGGTCGTGCGTGACATAGACAAAGGTGATGCCCGTCTGCTGTTGGATGCTCTTGAGTTCGTTCTGCATATCCTTGCGCAGGCGCAGGTCAAGAGCGCCCAGGGGCTCGTCAAGCAGGAGTACCTGCGGACGATTGACAAGGGCGCGTGCGATGGCAACGCGCTGCTGCTGACCGCCGGAGAGGGAAGTGACCTTGCGGTTTTCAAAGCCCTTAAGGCTGACTGTTTCCAGCATCGTCATGACGCGCTCGTCAATCTCGTCTTCGGGCAGTTTTGCAAGGCGCAGACCGAAGGCGATATTATCGTACACATCAAGATGCGGGAACAGCGCGTATCGCTGGAAAACCGTGTTGATCTTGCGCTCATAAGGCGGAACGTCATTGATGCGTTCACCATTAAAAAAAACATCACCGCAAGTAGGTGTTAAAAAACCGCCAATAATACGCAAAGTTGTGGTTTTTCCGCATCCACTGGGACCCAGCAATGTGAGAAATTCCTTATTTCGAATGTAAAGATTGATGTGATCAAGAATGGTTTCGCCGTCCTCAAAGGACATGGTGAGATCCGACAGGCGAATGAGTTCTTCGGACATTATCCTCCCCCGTTTCTTTGCTAAAAATATCAGTACGCCCGACGTCGAACGTACTGATATGAATATATATGTAATTATGTGTTTTGTCAATGTTTGCAGGGATATTTTTCGGCAGAATTCGAAAGAAAATCAGCCGAAATATTCGCGCACAAAATCGACATCATCAACAGTAAACGTTTTGCCGTCAAGATAGGCGAGCACACCTGCATCTGTTGTAAAGGTAAAGGTGAGCTTGTAAGAATACAACGCCTGATAATTGCGGTCAAAGCGCTTGTCAAGCTTGCCATATTTTCCGTCTCCGAGAAGCGGGTGTCCTGCCGCCGCCATCTGCGCGCGGATTTGATGCGTGCGTCCTGTGATAAGCTCGCATTCGACCAGGG
>JAZUCN010000050.1:0-2086 GCA_045639205.1 Oscillospiraceae bacterium
GCCTCATATGGGATGGTATCAGCCCGGTCAGCAAGACCCAAACAAGCACCGCGATAACGGCGAGTCGGGCGGCTTTACGATTTTCCGCTGGATCGTCATGGCGATTCTCGCCATTGGATTTATCATCGTGGAGGTTGCCGCCATTTCCGCCTTCGGCGTCATCGGCATTTTCATCGGTCCTGCCGTTTTGGTAATCGTTGTTTGTTTCTTCGGCTCGATTTTCGGAAACTGGTAAACAGAGGAGGAAATTTCTATGCTGCCAAACTGTCCGCATTGCGGAAGCAAATATGTCGTCGATAAGGGTATTGTCGACAGTACGGAAAAATCATCGCACAAGTATTACTGCCAAGGCTGTAATCGCGATTTCAGCGTTGACACCCAAAAAGCCACCGCACAGGGCGAATGGCTCATGACCTTTGAATCGCACGCTTACCGTCATTCTGACGGCGACATCGAGCAGTTCATCGAAGTCTACCGCGCGCCGAACGGCAAACTGGTCATCAATCAGAAAAAGCGAGACGGCAAGCATGTTTCGGGACAGGTGCGGCTGGACTTTACATTTTCGCAAAATCCGCACATCAGCAGTGAAAATGACCGCTACTTTGTAGACATCAGTTCCTTCCAGAATCCCAACGACCCCAACGGCGCGCTGTTCTCGATTGACCGCATCCGTATGAGTAAGGAACAGACCGAACTTGCCTTAAAGAACGAAGCCATGCGCATCGTACACAAAAAAGACGGCATGTTCTATCTGAAGAATTATCACACGGCGCAGCTTAACCGCGACATCTGCACCTATCTTGTTTCCGCGCTCGGCGAAGGCGCAAGAGAAAAACAGCAATCTGCCTGCTATGTAGCAACGGCAGTTTACGGCTCGTATGACTGCCCGCAGGTGTGGACGCTTCGCCGTTTCCGCGATGAATCGCTTGCCTCAAACCTCTTTGGACGCGCCTTTATCCGCGCGTACTATGCCATCAGCCCGACCATTGTCAAGCATTTCGGACACACCGCGTGGTTTAACCGCTTTTGGCGCTCGAAACTCGACAAACTGGTCGCGCGTCTGCAAAAGAAGGGCTTTGAAGACACGCCGTATCTGCATTAAAAGAATTTCGCAGGACTTCGCAAGGCGGGGTCCTGCGATTTTTGCAAGAAATAGTTGGCATTTACCTGTGTTATGCTGTATAATGCGTATATCGGCATGGTGTGTGTGAATGCCGATTCGGATGCTCTGGCATCAAACTTACATAAAGGAGAGAATCCTGCTCATGCAAAAAGTCCTTGTAGCTTGCGACAGCACCTGCGATTTGAGTGAAGAACTGCTCAATCAGTACGGCATCAAAACGCTTCCGCTTGGAATCGCGCTGGGCGATACGCTCTATGTTGACGGGGTAACTGTTAACCCCGACATGATTTACGAACATTTTGAAAAAACAGGTCAGCTTCCCAAGACCTCCGCGCTCAATGTTGGCGAGTGTGAAGATTTCTTCCGCGAACTGACGGCAGATGGCGCTTCGGTGGTATTTTTCACCATTGGCGGAAAGCTGTCTTCGACCTATCGCAATGCCTGCCTTGCGGCAGAAGCCTTTGAAAATGTCCATGTGGTCGACACCTGCAACCTTTCAACAGGCGGCGGTCTGCTCGTCATGAAAGCCGCGCGTCTTGCAGAAGGCGGCATGGAGGCAAAGGACATCGCCGATACCTGCAACGCACTTGCGCAGAAGGTTGACGCTTCGTTCATCGTCGACGATCTTGAGTTCTTGCATAAAGGCGGTCGTTGCTCGACACTGGCTGCTCTTGGCGCAAACGTCCTGCAAATTAAGCCCTGCATTGCCGTACAGGACGGCGCAATGGGCGTGTGCAGAAAATACCGCGGCAAGTTTGCATCGGTGCTGAAGAAGTACATTGCCGATCAGATTGCACAGGCGGGAGTCATTGACATGGATCTCGTTTTTGTGACCCATGCCGGCTGTGAAGAAGAAATCTGCAACGCCTGTGTTGAGCAGGTCAAGGAGCTTCTTCCCGAAGCAACCGTTGTGCTCACGCGCGCAGGCTGAAGTCGGATCGTAGCCATGTCGTTCTGTGAGCC
>JAZUCN010000051.1:0-3620 GCA_045639205.1 Oscillospiraceae bacterium
TGATGACGAGACCGAGATGCTTGATGAGGATTTCCTCACGGCACTTGAATATGGCATGCCTCCCACGGGCGGCATGGGCATGGGCATTGACCGCTGCGTGATGATGCTGACCGGTCAGGATACCATCCGCGAAGTCATCGCGTTCCCCACGATGAAGCCGATTGCTGAATAATATCAAACACCCAAGATGCTTGGTGCTATCTTGGGTGTTTTCATTTCTGTTGTCTGTGCTATAATAATAAAAAAGATTGTGGGTGATAGTTTGAAAACCGAAAAGAATATTTTGATTGCGTTTATCTTGAATTTCGCGTTCTCGGTGTTTGAAATTCTTGGTGGATTCATTACAGGGAGTGTTGCAATCATATCCGATGCGGTGCATGATCTTGGAGATGCTGCAAGCATCGGCGTTTCCTATTTTCTTGAAAAGAAGAGCAAAAAGCAGCCTGACGCGCTGTATACCTACGGTTACACGAGATATTCCGTGATCGCGAGTGTTATCACGACTCTGATTTTGTTATTTGGTTCGCTCATGGTCATTTACAACGCTGTTGGCAGGATTGTGCACCCCGTACCCATCAACTACAACGGCATGATCGTGTTTGCGATCATTGGCGTATGCGTCAATGCAACGGCTGCATTCTTCACGCGTGAGGGCGATTCGCTGAATCAGAAGGCGGTCAACCTACACATGCTCGAGGATGTACTCGGCTGGGCGATCGTATTGGTTGGATCAATCGTGATGCGATTTACAGATTTTGCGCTTTTGGATCCACTGTTGTCCGTTGCTGTTGCGGCCTATATTCTGATTCATGCAGTGTCTGGTTTGAAAGAAGCAATGGAATTGTTTTTGGAAAAGACCCCGGAGGGGATTGATATTGCTGAAATCAAAGAGCATCTACTACATGTTGATGGCGTTTTGGATGTACATCATATCCATGTGTGGAGCATGGATGGCATGAGAAACTATGCAACGATGCATATTATGGCGAAGGGCGACCATCAGCAGGTCAAAAGAGACGTCCGTGCGGAACTGCTTGAGCATGGCATCGCGCATGCAACCTTGGAGTTGGAGAATGAAAATGAACAGTGCTATGAGGAACACTGTCATACGTCTGAACACGTGAAGCGTGCATATGGACACCACCACCATCATCATTAAGGCGACTGCCTGCATATCGAATGATGTGCAGGCTTTTGCTATGCCGTACATGACACCGATGAATGCATTCTTGACATAGGGTGCATATTTAATTATAGTAAAAAAGAGTGAAGTGGTGCTTTTTACCGCATTTGGAAACGGTATTTTATCGCAGAAAGTGGGTGCGAAGGATGAAAGACAGAGCATATCTGTTGCGTGCGAAGATTGCAAAGAATCTGCGTGCGATGAGTCCTGCGCGCATCATCGTGCTGGTGTTTATGCTTCTTGTTCTCGTTGGAGCGGGGCTTTTGTGCCTGCCTGTGGCATCGGCAAACGGCGAGCCGACACCGTTTTTATCGGCACTGTTTACCGCGACATCCTGCGTGTGTGTGACAGGACTTTCGGTTGTGGAAACAGGGCTTCACTGGAGCACGTTCGGACATGTTGTGATGCTGGGGCTGATTCAAATCGGCGGTCTTGGCTTTATGACGATCCTGTCTATTTTTTATATCGCAATGAGAAAACGCGTGAGTATGCGTCAGCGCATGCTTTTGACGCAGGCCCTTTCGTTTGACGCGCTTGGCGGTGTGGTCGGGATGGTCAAGCGGATTGTCAAGGGAACACTTCTGTTTGAAGGAATCGGGGCGATTGTTCTCACATTGTGTTTTTTGCCGCGATTTGGATTTGCCCGCGCGCTATGGTACGGAATTTTCCATGCGGTGTCCGCATTCTGTAACGCAGGCTTTGATTTGCTTGCGGATGTTGGCTTTGGTGGCAGTTTCAGTTACTATCGCACGGATGTGCTTGTGAATCTGACTTTGATATTCCTGATTGTTGTCGGCGGTCTTGGCTTCTTTGTCTGGAGCGATATTCGTCAAAACCGCAGATTCTCGCGCTTGAGTGTATATACGCGCCTTGTGCTCGTCATCACGGCCATTTTGCTTCTCGGTGGAACGGCTTTGATTGCGGTGCTTGAGTGGAACAACCTTGAGACGCTCGGCGCGCTGTCTGCACCGCAGAAGATTCTTGCGGCGGCGTTTCAATCGGTCACCCTGCGTACAGCAGGCTTCTTTACCATCGAGCAGGGTGCGCTTAAAGATACGACGCTTGCTGTTTGCGATTTGCTGATGTTTATCGGTGGCTCAAGCGGCTCGACGGCGGGCGGTTTGAAGACTGTGACGATGGGCATTTTGGTGCTGTGCGCGCTGTGTATGTTGCGCGGCAGGTCGCGCGTGACGGTGATGCGACGCACGATACCGCAAAAAAAGGTGCTCGAAGCGCTGTCACTGTTCTTTATGATGCTGATGCTCGTGTTTGCGGGCGCTGTTTTCATTGCGGCAACAAACGGCTGGAGTTTGTCTTCGGCGATGTTTGAATCCGTTTCGGCGCTTGCTACTGTCGGACTCACGGCAAACGGTACGGCGACACTCAATGCAGCATCGAAACTCATTTTGATTTTGTTTATGTTCTTTGGTCGTGTGGGCATTATGACCATCGGCGTTGGATTTATGACGGGTTCAACCTCCGACGAGCGGTGGGAATATGCACAGGCAAAGGTTATGATTGGCTGATGGAGGGCGCATGATGAAAAAGTCCTATGTTGTTTTTGGCCTTGGCAGGTTTGGCATGTCAATTGCAACTCGTCTGTATGAACTTGGAAACGAAGTGATGGCAGTTGACGACAACGCGCACAATGTGCAGAGAATTGAACCGTATGTCACCTGCGCGGTGGTTGCCGATGCAAGAGATGAAGGTGCGCTTCGCTCGCTTGGCGTACAGAATTATGACTGTGCGGTTGTTGCTATCGGCAGTGATCTTGCCACGGGCGTGATTGCGACGCTCAACCTCAAGGAACTTGGCGTGAAGCAGGTTATCTGCAAGGCGACCGATGATGTACAGAGAAAAGCCCTCGAGCGCGTCGGCGCAGACCGCGTTGTTATCCCCGAGCGCGAAACAGGCGTCAAACTGGCACAGAGCCTCACGAGTTCGGATGTGCTTGACTTTATCGAACTGTCCGAGGATTTTGGCATCGCGGAGATTCAGGTGCCTGCGCAGTGGGTCGGAAAGAGCCTGCGTGAGGTCAATGTGCGCGCGAAATATGGCATCAACATCATTGCTCTCAAGCAGGGCGAGAATATTGACATTACGCCCGATGCGGATATGCCGCTGAAGGAAAATGTGGTGCTTGTCGTGCTTGGCAGAAACGAACAGATTGGAAAACTGCAGAAATGATGCGTGAAATAATTACAAGTCGCCAGAATCCGCTTTTGGTGCATGCAAAAAAACTACTGCGCTCGCGTTCATACCGCGAGAAGAGTGGAGAATTTATTGCAGATGGCACGAAACTGCTTGAAGAGGCGGCAAAGTGGTGTAACGAACTGAAAACAGTTATTGTGCAGACAGGCGTAGAAATCTGCGCATTACCAGCGCACGTGCGTGTGGTAGAGGTTAGTGAGCAACTTATGCGCGCGGTCTCCGACAT
>JAZUCN010000052.1:0-3896 GCA_045639205.1 Oscillospiraceae bacterium
GGCGGACACTGCGGATTGAGCATCCTGCCAAGCACCTGCTTGAGTGTCTGATAGTTTGCCTGCTGAATCGCTTCTGTCGCGCCTGCGGCCTCAAAGGCAATGGCATCTAGCGCACACAGCGATACTTCGCTGACATTCACCTGCGGGCAACTGCATCCGCCCAAAAGCGGCAGGAACGCCGCCTGCAGATCCGCGTCAAAGTCCGCGCTCGTCGGATCGAGCCGCGCGGCAAGTGCGGCAAATGCCGCGACTACGCCCTCTGCCCCATCGACATCTTCGAGATTCTCACTGAGCGTCAAAAACAGCGTCGAAATCAGTTCGGGATCGATCTGCAAACTCGGGTCATACACCGTGCCCGATACATCGATCAGCTCGCACGAACACGGCGTAAAGCGGTTAAACGCACCCGTGAGCGTGGGCGCAAGGTTGTCAAACGGCGCTGTCTGCGAGCAAGGACAGGTGCGGTACGTACCAATGAGGAACGAGTCTGCCAAAAAGGCGAAGCGGTTAAAGTCGACCAGCGCCAGCACATCACCCGAGCACAGCAGACGAAGTGCCGTCGCAAAAGCATCGCGGCAGGTGCACGAAGGCGCAGACATCTGCCCGCCGACACAGCCGCACCCCTGCTCGTGTTCATTCACACAGCCGCACGATTGCTCACTGCCGCACCCGCATCCTTGCGGACGGCAAGCCTGCGGATGTTCTTCTGCACAGCCGCGCACAGGCGGTTCGTTTTGCGCAGGACAGCCGTTGTAGCCGCCTGTGGTGGTGTAGTTACAACTGTTATTACTCATGCAATCACTCCTCAGAGTCTGATAATGTTCTGTTTGCAAATGCTTGTTGCGCTACACAATACTATATGCCAAAGCCCTCCGTGATGTGCACAGCTTGCTTCCGCCCACCCCACATGCTATACTACAAAAAAGCCTCCCCAGTGAAGGGGAGGTGGCATTTGCGAAGCAAATGACGGAAGGGAGTGTCACCCCACGCCCCGAAAGGAGTCCCAACCATGACCAAACTGTCCGCTTCCATCGGCATCATCGGCGGCGCCGACGGCCCGACCGCCATTTTCGTCACAGGCAGTGACCTTACCTGGATGCTTGCCGTCGCACTCATCATCTTCGCCATCGGCGCTTGCGTGCTGTTTGCCATCTTCCGCAAACGCAAAACCCTCCGCGACCCCTTCCAAGACGAGAAAAAAGACGATCCCGAGATGCCGTAAGCACCTCGGGATTTCTCTTTACATGTTTTTCAGCGCCGCCTCTTCACGGCTTTGACAGCTAAAGAGCAAAATCTGCCTTGTCTTTGCCTCTTGCACCAAAACCTCCAGCGCCGCCAGCATGCGCGCATCATCAAACTGCACGAGCGCATCGTCGAGTACGATGGGCGTGTCGGATTCGAGGGCAAGATGGCAAATTGCCAGCCGCACCGCCAAATACACCTGGTCTGCCGTGCCGCCGCTCAAACTCAAAAGTGAGCGCATCGCCATGCCATCTGCTTCCCGCGCCTCGGCGTGCAGTTCGTGGTCAAGCATCACCGTGTCATAGCGCGCGCCCGTCAGTTTCCCCAAAATTTCGCCTGCCATCGCACAAAGTTGGGGCGAAAGCCTTGTCTGCAAGGTCTTGTTGGCATCTTCGAGCGTCTTTTCCGCCAGCGCCAGCGCATCATAGCGCGCCTGCGCCTGCGCGATGCGCTTTTGAAACTGTTCTCGCTCTGCCATCAAGGCCGCAGGGTCGCCGAGCGCCTGCACGCGTCCTTGGCTGAATGTCAGCGCCTGCCGCACTTTCGTCAGTTCGCCATCAACCTGTGCCAGTTCTTCCTGCACAGCCCTTGCATCATAACCCGAAACATCGATTTGCGGCACACGCACCTCGGCAATCTCGCCAAGCGCCGCGCAAACTGCATCATAGCGCGCCTGCGCAGCGGCAAGTGCCTGCTGGGCATCTTCGCACGATGCGTGGAGTTTTTGCGCCTTCTGCACCGCATCGAGTGCCTCGGCGGGGCTGTTTGCCTCGGGCGCGAAGAGGGAAACCTGTCCCAAAAGCCGCGCGGTCTGCTCGGCCTGCGCCTGCTTGTGCGCATTGCCCGCAAGCACCAGCTCGTCATAGCGCGCCTTTTCCTGCCTGTAAAGAAGCACCTGCTCGCGATACTGCGCCGCAAGCGCAACGATGCCCTCGCGCGCATCCACGCCATATTGGCTCAAAATTTCCTGCGCCTGCTTCTGCACCTGGCGCAGTTTTTTGTTCTTATTTCTGCCGACGATGGCGAGCACCAAAAACACCGCCGCAGCAAGCATGGAACATGCACCCAAAGGTGGGAAAATGAGCAACTCTGCCGCTGAAATAACGGCTAAAATGCCGAAAAGCACCCAAAAAATTGCGGTTTTGTGCGGCTTTTGCGCGATAAGTGCATCATATTTTTCCGTATCCCGCTGTGCTTTCGGCAGAATATCGTCCTCCGAGATACCTTGGAATACCGCAGGGCAAAGCGGCTGTTCAGGCGGCATCTGCGCCCCTGTTTCCGCTTGCGGCGCCTGCAATTGCTGAAGTTTTTGCGCAATCTCGCTCAGCACCTGCGCCGCAGGCACCTTCGCCGCTTCCTGCTGCGCCTGCGCAAGGCGCGCTTCTGCCTGCGCCACCGCCTGTTTCTGCTCCTTGCGGCTTTGCAGTTTGCGCGCGGTTTCCTGCGCCTGCAAGCCCTCCATAATTTCGGCAAGGTTCTTCTTTTTCTGTGACAGTTCCTGCTCTTTCTCGCGAAGCACGAGGTCATCGCGGTGCAGATTGTGAATCTGTGAGAGCACCGCCTCAACCTGCGCAAGTTCGCCCTCTAACTGCGGCAAAAGGCCGGTTTTGTTGTGCCTGCAATGATTTTTTTGGTCTTTGAGGCGCTTTTGCGTGTCGGAAAAACTAATCTCTTCCTCGCCAGTGGTCACAAGCGCCGCCAGGCGTCTTTCCAGGGCGACATCGGAGCTGACCGCGCGCGAAGCCTGCGCGACAAACGCACTGCGCTCAAAAACGCTCCGTTCGACGCCAAGCAACACGAGTCCGCAATTTTCGCCCGTCAGTTCCTGCACAGCAAGACCGCTTTCCGTTTCATAGGCGCGGAAAGCGCTCATCGGCGCGCGGTTCGTGCTCGTGCGCTCGAGGGTGATTTTTCTGCCGTTCCAGTCGATATCCATGCGGCCTTCCATCGCCGCACCGCTCCACGGCTCGTATTTTTTCTTCACAGGAAGATTGGTTTTCGTCATGCGCTCGGAGGTGTCCACGCCGTAGAGCATCGCAAGCAAAAAGGCCGCCCAGGTGCTCTTGCCCGATTCATTGGGCAGGCTTACGACGTTGAGTCCCTCGGAAAGTTCCAGGGTCTGCTTCTCGAGTTTTCCGAACGAGGCCGTCATTTTGAGAATCTTCAAAACGCCTGCACCTCCCGTCCTTCCATCGCATCGAGTCCCAGCCGCGCGGCAAGCGCGATTTTCCTGCGCATATCTTCCGTGTCTGCCTTGTCATACTGCGCCTTGAGTTCGCGCAAAAACAGTCCGCGAAGCGTATCGTCCTGCGCGCCTGCCCAAAGTTCACGCTTGGGTATCGTATTGTTTTCTAAAATGAGGCTCCAGAAACGCGGGGAAAGCTCCGCATAAAGCTCGCGAACATTTATCTCTTCCGCCTCGCCAACAAGGCGGATGCGGTAGATGTCGTCCTGCGTGTCATGGGCAAGCGCCGCTTCGATTGCCGCGCGCGCGTCTTCGCCTGCTAAAATCTGCAAATCCTCGTAACGCCTTGTCTTCATGGACACAAACTCGAGATGACACTCGCCCTTGCCAACACTTCCAAGGTACACGCCCTTTTCGCCTGTTTCATCAAAACCGCGTCCCATCGTGCATCCGGGCCAGGCGTAATAGG
>JAZUCN010000053.1:0-1577 GCA_045639205.1 Oscillospiraceae bacterium
CGCGGTGCAGGGGGTCGATGAACGGTTTTTCCATCGGTCCTGCGATCCACGCGGTCGTGCCGAGGTTGAGATAGAAACTGCCCGCCTGCGCGGCGCCCGCGCCAACATTTGCGCACGCGCCGTCACCACCGCCAACAGAAACGGGGATGCCTGCGCGCAGACCCAAATGGCAAGCCGCTTCTTCTGTGAGTTTGCCTGCAATTTCACAGCCTGCGTGAATGGATGGGAAGAGGGAAATGTCCAAGCCTGTGTTTTGGAACATTTCCGTATCATAGCTTTTTGTCTGCAGATTCATCAGCATCGCGTGCGATGCGTCGGACATATCAGTCGAGTTCATATTTCCGCACAGGCGGTAGACCAGATAGTCCTTTGCCTGCAGGAAGCGCTCGGTATTTGCGTAAGTATCGGGCTCGTTTTCCTTCAGCCACAGCACTTTGCAGAGTGTGGACGCCGGGGAGAGAACGTTGCCGCTGATGTTATAGAAATAATCTCTGCCAAACTGGCTTGCCAGACGGTTGGAAATATCCAGCGCGCGCGTGTCGGCGTGAATCATGGCAGGGCGCAGTGCCTGTCCGTTTTTGTCCATCGGCAGGCACCCGAGCATATGACCCGAGATACCGATGGCATCGACACGTTTGACGTAATCGGGCGCCAGTTCACGCAGCATCAGCATCGCGCGCACCGCGCTCATCCACCAATCTCCCGCGTCCTGCTCACAGCCGCCGCCGGACAGATGGTGGGTCGGATACGTCGTCGTGACGTTTCGCAGAATATTCAGATTTTCGTCTACGAGCGAAGCTTTTAAACCGCTCGTACCGATGTCAAAAGCCAAAAGAATGCTTTGCATAATGGGTTACCTCTTGCCGTTTTCATGGCAAAGGGGCAGGCATTGCCTGCCCCTTTCTGTGATTTTTAGCGGAAGTTGTAAAGCGGACCATAGGTTTCGCAGGCGCGATAGTCCTGACCTTCCTTGTCCATGCCGAATGCATTCCATGCTGCCGGACGGTAGATGTCCTGCTCGGGCACATTGTGCATGCAAACGGGGATGCGCAGCATCGAGCACATCGTGATGAGGTCAGCGCCGATGTGGCCGTAGGAGATTGCGCCGTGGTTGGCGCCCCAGTTCATCATGACCTCATAAGCAGTCTTGAACGGCGAGCCTTCTTTACCGTCGCAACGCGGAGCGAACCACGTGCACGGCCAGGTGGGATTCGTGCGTTCCATGAGTTTGTCGTTGACATCCTCGGGCAGATTGACGGTCCAGCCTTCTGCAATCTGCACAACAGGACCCAGACCCTTGACAAGGTTCAGACGGATCATGGTAACAGGCATCTCAGCATAGGTGTTGAAATGGCTGGAGAAACCGCCGCCGCGGAAGTTGTCGAAGCCGGCTTCGCACCAGACGGTCGCATCGGTCATCTTCTTGATGTCCTCGTCGGTGACTTCCCACCACTTCTTCATGATGGCGTTGCCATTCTCATCGGTGCAGACGCCCGAAGCATCGAGGCAGGCGGCACCCGAGTTGAGCAGGTGGATGATGCCGTCGGATTCAGCGGCCTTGACCTCAAGCTTGTAGC
>JAZUCN010000054.1:0-1602 GCA_045639205.1 Oscillospiraceae bacterium
CGAATGATGGGTTTGTTTCGAAGACTGTTCAGAAGCGCTTGCGGTGGCTCGCTTGGCGCATGGGGTGTTGCAGGCGGCTTGTATGCACTTGGCACTGTGCTTGAAGCGGTGGAAGAAATTGCCGCGATCGAGGAAGAAACCGCGCTATGGGCGGAAAAGATGGAAGCCTATGCAGAAGGACTTGAAGAATATGAGGAATATGACGAGGAAGAAGACGGTTTTTCTTAAAGGCGAAAAGTGAGCAAAAGCCGCACATAAATGTCCGCAAATGGCATATAATAGGGTTGACTTTGTCGCAAAAGGTGTTATAATGTCCCCAAACAACCGAATATCCGTTCCGCGGATCGCTGTCCGGACGCTTGGCGAACAGACAGCGGGAGGAATCTCTGGAGAACTCATTGAATTGGGTGCCGAAGGTGCAAGGCGAAAGCCGAATCTCTCAGGCAAAAGGACAGAGCGCAACGTTTGAATACAGCGCGTTTATGAGCAAACCGGAGTTCGGGTTGCTCATTTTTTATTGGAGGAAGATAGTATGAAGATCCTGAAAGAAGCCAACAACTCTCTGCGCTGGTTTGACCCCGAGATCGCGGGTCTCGTTTCGGACGAATTTCACCGTCAGCAGAGAAACATCGAACTGATCGCATCGGAAAACATCGCATCTGAGGCTGTTATCGCTGCGATGGGTTCGGTTCTGACGAACAAATATGCAGAAGGCTACCCTGCCAAGCGCTACTACGGCGGCTGCGAATATGTCGACGACGTTGAGCGCATCGCCATCAACCGTGCGAAGAAACTTTTCGGCGCAGAATTTGCAAACGTGCAGCCGCACTCCGGCGCACAGGCAAACCTTGCGGTTTATGCGGCTCTGCTGCAGCCGGGCGATACCCTGCTCGGCATGGACCTTGCAAACGGCGGTCATCTGACGCACGGCGCAAAGGTCAACCTTTCGGGTCAGTACTACAATTCTGTTTCTTACGGCATCAACCCCGATACGGGTCGCATCGACCTCAACGAGGTGGAAGATCTGGTCAAGAAGCATCAGCCGAAACTGCTCGTTGCGGTCGCATCGGCATATCCGCGCGCAATCGATTTCAAGGCAATGGCAGAGATTGCGCACAACAACGGCGCGCTGTTCATGGTCGACATGGCGCACATCGCAGGTCTGGTCGCCGGCGGTCAGCACATGAGCCCCATTCCTTATGCTGACGTTGTCACGACCACGACGCACAAGACGCTCCGCGGCCCGCGCGGCGGCATGATCCTTGCTCGTGAAGAGTTTGGCAAGCAGATCAACAAGGCTGTCTTCCCCGGCAGCCAGGGCGGTCCTTTGATGCACGTCATCGCGGCGAAGGCAGTCTGCCTCAAAGAAGCGATGCAGCCTGAATTCACCACCTATGCAGAAAACGTTGTCAAGAACGCTTCGGCGCTGGCAAATGCTCTGCTGGAGAGAAACTTCAACCTCGTTTCCGGTGGTACGGACAACCATCTGATGCTGCTTGACCTGCGCGGCCGCGGCATCACGGGCAGAGAACTGCAGGACAGACTCGACGAAGTACACATCACGGTCAACAAGAACGCCATCCCCAACGACCCCGAAAAGCC
>JAZUCN010000055.1:0-3288 GCA_045639205.1 Oscillospiraceae bacterium
TAATGACATTGCAAAAATCAAGACCTGCCTCCTGCAAGACTGCTTGGATGTTTTGGAACATTTGCCTTGCCTGCACTTCAATGGTATTGCCTGCGAGCAAGCCCGTTTCGGGCACAAGGGGAATCTGCCCCGAGAAGAACACAAACTCTCCGCAGTCAACGCCCTGCGAATACGGGCCGACGGCGGCAGGGGCTTTGACGGTGTTAATGATGTCCATAAAAACCCTCCTTACGCGTTTTGCGCGCGCTTCCACTCCAGATAATCATCATATGTGCCAACGCGGTCAATAATCGTTCCGTTTGCCTGGAACTCGATGATGCGGTTGGCGGTTGTCTGCAGAAGTTCGTGGTCATGCGAGGCAAGAAGCACATTTCCCGGGAAAGCGCACACGCCCTTGTTGACCGCCTGAATCGCTTCCATGTCCAGATGGTTGGTCGGCTGGTCGAGCAGAATGACATTTGCGCCCGAGAGCATCATGCGAGATAACATGCACCGCACCTTTTCACCGCCCGAGAGGACATTTACCTGCTTGAAGGCATCTTCACCCGAGAAGAGCATGCGTCCGAGGAAGCCACGCAGATACACATCGTCTTTCTTTGCCGAGAACTGACGGATCCAGTCGACAAGCGTATCCGTACAGCCGTCAAAGTATTCGCTGTTGTCTTTCGGCAGGTAACTGCGCGTGGTGGTCTGACCCCACTTGATCGTGCCCTCGTCAGGCTCAAGTTCACCCATAAGCAGTTTGAACATGGTCGTCTGCGCCAGTTCGTTCTCGCCGACAAAGGCGATTTTGTCATTCTTGTTGACGATGAAACTGACCTTGTCGAGCAGTTTCACGCCATCGATGGTTTTCGAAACATCCGTCACAAACAGAATGTCCTTGCCAACCTCACGCTCACGCTCGAAGCCGACAAACGGATAACGGCGGGAGGATGCGGGCATTTCTTCGACCGAAAGTTTGTCGAGCAGTCTTCTGCGCGAGGTTGCTTGCTTGCTCTTCGAGCGGTTGGCGGCAAAGCGCGAGATAAACGCCTGCAATTCGGCAATCTTTTCAGCCGCGCGCTTATTCTTGTTGCGCACAAGTTGCTGAATGAGCTGTGACGATTCATACCAGAAGTCATAGTTGCCGACATATTGCTTGATTTTGCCGTAGTCAATGTCGACGATGTGCGTGCAGACGCTGTTGAGGAAGTGACGGTCATGGCTGACAACGATGATGACGCCTGATTCCTCATAGTCCATGATGAAATTTTCCAGCCAGTCGATGGCATCAATGTCGAGGTTGTTGGTCGGCTCGTCGAGCATGATGATGTCGGGCTTTCCAAACAGCGCCTGCGCGAGCAAAACCTTGACCTTGAGTCTGCCGTCCGTGTTTGCCATTAGGTCATAGTGAAGCTCTACGGGGATGCCAAGACCTTGCAAAAGTCTGCTTGCATCGGATTCTGCCTCCCAGCCGTCCATTTCCGCGAACTCCGTTTCCAGTTCGCTCGCACGCAGTCCGTCTTCTTCCGTGAAGTCTTCTTTTTCATACAGCGCGTCTTTTTCCTTCATCACATCATACAGGCGCTGATTGCCCATGATGACTGTATCAAGGATGGTGTACTCGTCATACTGGAACTGATCCTGCCGCAGAATCGACATGCGTGCGTCGGGCTTGATGGAAACCACGCCGCCCGTTGCCTCGAGTTCCCCGGAGAGGATTTTGAGGAATGTGGACTTGCCTGCGCCATTCGCGCCGATAACGCCATAGCAGTTTCCTGCGGTAAACTGCAAATCGACATTCTTAAACAGAACGTCACTGCCAAATTGCATCGACAGATTGCTGATTGTAATCATGTGTTTCTCCTTGCTCGTTATTCAGCAACAGTTTAGCATATTTTTTTCAAGAAAGAAAGACGGTTGTGAATAGACGGTGAATTTTTCCGAAATGGGCTTGCAAAATGCGCAGGGAAGTATTATCATACGATTAGCACTCGAGTCAAGTGAGTGCTAAAATACAAAATGGACGTGATTACATGGCAAAGAAACAATTCAAAGCCGAATCGAAGCGCCTGCTCGATTTGATGATTAACTCGATTTATACGCACCAGGAAATCTTCCTGCGTGAGATTATTTCCAACGCATCGGATGCCATCGATAAACTGGCATACCTTGCACTGACGGATGAAAAGGTCGGCCTTAAGCGCGGCGATTTTGCCATCCGTCTGACGGTCGACAAGGATAAGCGCGTGCTGACGGTCAGCGACAACGGCATCGGCATGGACCATGACGAGATGGAAAACAACCTCGGCACGATTTGCCGCTCGGGAAGCCTGCAGTTTAAGCAGGAGATGGAGAAGAAGGAAGAACTCGACATCATCGGCCAGTTTGGCGTCGGCTTCTACTCGGCATTCATGGTCGCAGATAATGTGACGGTCATTTCGCGCAAATACGGCAGTGATGAGGCGTGGATGTGGCAGTCGGCAGGTGCGGACGGCTACACCATGACCGCCTGCGAGCGTAATGGCGCAGGCACGGATATCATCATGAAGCTCAAGGACGATACGCAAGACGAGCGCTATTCGCGTTTCCTTGAGACCTATGAACTGGAAAGACTCGTGCGTAAGTATTCGGACTATATCCGTTATCCCATCTGCATGAACGTGGAAAAGACGCGTATCAAAGAGGAGACCAAGGACGCGGACAAGCCCGAATATGAAACCTATATTGAAAACGAAACGCTCAACTCGATGGTGCCCATTTGGCAGAAGAGCAAAAAGGACATCACGGATGACGAGTACAACAGCTTTTACCGCGAAAAGTTCTACGATTTTGAAGAGCCCGCGGCTGTCATTCATGCGGCTGTCGAGGGCGCGGTCACTTACAAAGCCCTGCTCTATATTCCGTCGAAAGCGCCCTATGACTTCTACACCAAGGACTATAAAAAGGGTCTGCAGTTGTATTCGTCCGGCGTCATGATTATGGAAAACTGCGCGGATCTGCTTCCTGAATGCTTCCGCTTTGTGCGCGGCATTGTTGACTCGCAGGATCTGTCGCTCAACATCTCGCGCGAAATGCTCCAGCATGACAGACAGCTGAAGTTCATGGCAGGAAACCTCGAGAAGAAAATCAAGCAGGAGCTTTCCAAACTGCTTGAAAACGACCGCGAAAAGTATGAGAAGTTCTTTGAAGCCTTCGGCACGCAGCTCAAATATGGCGTGGTCGCAAAATATGGCGAGAAGAAAGAACTCCTGCTGGATTTGCTTCTGTTCTGGTCGGCTTCGCAGAACAAACTGATTTCCTTCAAGG
>JAZUCN010000056.1:0-2716 GCA_045639205.1 Oscillospiraceae bacterium
CACCGGGCAGGATGTTGTCCGTAATGATATTTTTGACAAAAGTACCCTTGTCGTGTTTTTCCTCATAATAGGTCTTTGCACTGTTGAGCGCGACATATGCCATCACGCAAAGGCTCTTTGCCAGCTCATCTTCACCGTCAACGAAAACGGCATAGTCAAAATAAGCACTCCAGCTGACAAGCGGGCGGAACGTGCGGCCGCCAAACGCCACAGTCGTCTCGGGCGCACTGCTCAGCTGTACAACAGCTTCCGACCATCTCTCACCGACAAGTGCGGTATCGCTGCACGATACGACATTGCCATCCGCATCGATCACGCCGAACACGCGGTCAGTAGCATCCTTCAGCTGGACAATAATACTTTGGAACATACGGCTGGACATAGGACGTCCTCCTCAAAAAAGCAATTTTAACAAACAACCATTGACATAATACAACCAATTCGTCGTTTTTGCAAGGGGGTTTTTGACATTTTATTTCAAAACACCCCCTTGTTTTTGTGCTTTTTTTATAGATTTTCGTCAATTGCCCCAAACCGCGACTTCCTTTTTTCGCCAAAAGAATCGATTTTTCACTTCGTCAAAATCACAACGAAATGCCGCACAGCCGTGCTGTTTCGGCGATATCCAGTTCGACCGTCTGCCCTTTTTCCAATTCTCCGAGTTCGAGCGCCCCTTCTGCGACGCGCTTGAGGTAGTTTACGTGCATTGCGCGCGATGCCATCATGCGCCTGACCTGGTGATATTTTCCCTCCTGCACTTCAACAATGCTTTTACCATCACCTTGCGGAATCAGTTTCGCAGGCAGGCACTTTGTTCCGTCTGCAAGCTCAATACCGAGCGCAAACGCTTCAATATCCGTCTCCCCTGCTGCGCCTTCGTGCTCGGCATAGTAGCGCTTCCACACGCCATGACGCGGGCTTATGAGTTTGTGGGCAAGGTCTCCATCGTTTGTCAGGAGCAGCAATCCCTCCGTCTGTTTGTCGAGCCTGCCGACAGGCGTAACGCCAAATCTGCGGTATCTCTCGTCAACGAGCTCCATCACTGTCGGACTCGTCGGGTCATCGGTCGAGGTCACATAGCCCGCAGGCTTGTGGAGCATGATGAGCACAGGTCGATTCTTTTCAATAGAAACACCATCAACTGTAATCTCCGCTGATGTCTCGTCATATTTATCCGCAGGGTCTTTTGCAACCGCGCCGTTAACCACGACGCGTCCTGCGCGAATGATATTTTTAAGTTCTTTTCTCGAAGCAACACCAGCCTCGGACAGGATTTTATCAAGTCTTTGCATCGGTTGTCCTTTCTGTGCATAAATCAAGCACCGCAGAAATAGGTTGTACTATCCAATCAAGCAGCTTAGGAGGAATAAAAATGTTCATCATGACAGCCAAGATAAACAAGCAAAAAATCATCACCATCGCGCTAATCGCGCTCGTTGCCGTCGTTCTGCTCGCGCTCCTTGTGACCAACGCCGATACGCCTATCGGTCTGAAAATCCCAAGTGAAGATAACATTGACATCACAAGCAATGACGGCCGCATCGCATACCTGGCAACATACGGCTGGGAGGTCAAAACCGACCCCAACCATACACAGCAGGTGCGCATCCCAACGAACCCCAGCGAGGTCTTTGAACGCTATAACGACCTGCAGATTTCACAGGGCTTCGACCTGCATGAGTATGCGGGAAAAATCGCCACGCGCTATGTCTATGAAATCACGAATTATCCGAACAGCAATGAGCCACATTACGTAACGCTTTTCATCTATGAGGATACTGTGATTGGCGGTGATGTGTGCTCGGCGAGCAAGGATGGTGTGATGCACGGGCTCGCACTTCCGCAAAAGAATTAACGCCAAAGCGCAACGATCTCAAGCCCCTGCTTTTTTGCCGCGCGAATTGTCTGCGCCGTTCCGCCCTGCGAGCCATCCCATACCGAGATGAGCATATCGGCGCGGCTGACCATCAGCAGATTTCTGCGGAGCATACAACCATTGCTATATTCCTGTTCTAAAATCTCTACGTTATCAAACTGTCTGCAGATTTGTTCATACCGAGCACGGTCATCATTTGACCAGCTTTGTGCCTGCGTCGGACATGGAACAAGCGCTGTGAGGCAAACATCAGAATGTTCCAATTTAAGCGCAAGCAAAGCTTCAGCAAAATAGGTATCACATCCGCGCGCCATGCCGCATAAAAATGTGCGGCTCCCGCGTCGATAGGCATCATGGACAGCCTGCGCAATCAGTGCCTTAAGAGCGATGCATCTTACATCCGATTCATCACTGCCCCACGGCAGACTCTGCGGGCGATGTCCTGTAAACGCGCAAACCATCCAATCACCTCCGATACATAATAATGCTGACATTATAACAAAAATTGCGCCTCTTTACAACCGAACCGCTTCGCGCTATAATAACACCAAGAGCATATCGTGTCTTCAGGGCAGGGTGAAATTCCCGACCGGCGGTAAAGTCCGCGCGCGCAAGCTGAATCGGTGAGATTCCGATACCGACAGTACAGTCTGGATGGAAGA
Organism: Oscillospiraceae bacterium; assembly: GCA_045639205.1. Taxonomy (GTDB): domain Bacteria; phylum Bacillota; class Clostridia; order Oscillospirales; family Oscillospiraceae; genus CAG-170. The sequence continues at coordinate 2,539 of JAZUCN010000056.1, forward strand.
AGAGGTCGCAGAGTTTCTCTGCGCGTGTGCACGTGCACCTGAAGGTTATCTTCAGGTGCTGTTTTTTTGTAAGGAGTTATTATGGTCGGTTTGTTTCAAAGTGTCATGGAAAATCTGGATTTTCTGCTTGTTGTCCTGCTTGTATTTGCGGGTCTTTGCATCATCGCATACCTCGCGG
>JAZUCN010000057.1:0-3917 GCA_045639205.1 Oscillospiraceae bacterium
GATTGCGGCAGGGCTCGATGTGGGCGTGTATTTCTTCTCGCAGGCCATTAACGTCGAAGAGGCAATTGAAGAGGCAGAATTTGTGATCAAGCAGTTGGAGGGCTACGAACTTTCGTATCCTGTGATGTTTGACTGGGAGGATATTGAAGCTGAGGCGCGCACCGATGGGATGGACCCTGTGACGCTGACGGCTTGCGCAAAGGCATTCTGCGAAAAAATCGAAGAGGCAGGGTATGAAGCGGGCGTGTATTTCAATCAGCGCTTTGGCTATCAGGAAATGCATCTGGTAGACCTGCTTGACTACACATTCTGGTTGGCAGAGTACAATGTGCCGCCGACATTCCTGTATGACTTTGAGGTATGGCAGTATAGTTGTACGGGCAAGGTCGACGGCATCGATACGGTGGTTGACCTCAATCTGCGATTCATCAAAGAAACATAAGGAAAACCGACACTGAACTTCAGTGTCGGTTTTGTTTTAGACATTAAACAGGAAGTTGACCACATCGCCGTCTTTCATGACGTACTCTTTACCCTCACTGCGGAACAGACCCTTGGCTTTCGCGTTTGCAATCGAGCCGCAGGCTTTGAGGTCTTCAAATGCCACAACCTCGGCGCGGATGAAGCCGCGTTCGATATCGGAGTGGATCTTACCTGCCGCCTTGGGGGCCTTACTGCCCTTGACAATCGTCCAGGCGTGCACATCGTCCTCGCCTGCGGTCAGGAAGGAGATGTAGCCGAGCAGGTCATAGGAGGTTTTGATGAGGCGGTCAAGTCCGCGCTCGGTAAGTCCCAGTTCTTCCATGAACATGGCGGCTTCTTCCTCATCCATATCCATGATATCTTCTTCAAATTTTGCCGCGACGGGGAGCACTGCTGCGCCTTGCTCTGCCGCCAACTCCTGCAGGGCCAGGAAGTGGGCGTTGCTGCGGTAGTCTGCCATGCCGTCTTCGTCGAGGTTGGCGGCGAAAATGACAGGCTTGACGGTGAGAAGGCCGCCGTCCTGCAGGATGTCATGGTCTTCTTCGGTAAACTCGAAAGTACGGGCGGGCTTGCCGTCAGACAGGTGCGCGAGCAGTGCCTCGCACATATCGGCTTCGTGCTTATACTTCTTATCGCCGCCCTTGAGGTTTTTCTTTGCCTTATCAAGGCGGCGCTCGACAACTTCGATGTCAGCGAGAATCAGTTCCAGGTCGAGCGACTGCGCGTCTTCGCAGGGGTTGGCAGGCTCGGTGAACAGCACTGCATTATCAAAACAGCGCACAACGTGGACGATTGCGTCGGTCTGGCGGATATTCTGCAGGATGGCACTGCTCTTGCCGCCCTTGCTGACACCTGCGACATCGACAAAGTCGATGGTGGCGGGGGAGTACTTCTTCGGGTGGTAATAGTCCGAGAGCCAATCCAGGCGCTCATCGGGCACGCGCGCCTGGCCGATATTGGCCTTTGCTGCGCCGCCGTAGCCGCCTGTTTCTGCCTGCATGCCCGTCAGGGCGTTAAAGAGCGTGGTTTTTCCGACGCTCGGAAGTCCAACAATGCCGAGTTTCATATATCGTCAAATCTCCTTTGTTTCGTGTATGTATTATCGTTTGCCGCGGCTGTAAAGCTTGGCGAGACCGCCTTCGGATGTTTCGCGGAAGGCGCGACTGATGTTGATACCGGTATCATACATGGTTCTGACGACCATGTCAAATGATATGGTTCTTGTGCCTGTGAGGAAGAAGGCGAGATTGACTGCGTCCATCGCGCGCTTTGCCGCGACGGCGTTGCGCTCGATGCAGGGAATCTGCACCAGACCGCAGATGGGGTCGCAGGTTAAGCCAAGCTGATGCTCCATGGCAATCTCGGCAGCGTATTCCGTCTGTTCGAGCGACATATTTGACAGCGTTGCCATGGCGGCCGCCGCCATCGAGCAGGCGGTGCCGATTTCTGCCTGACAGCCGCATTCTGCGCCCGAGATGGAGGCATTTTGCTTGACGAGGTTTCCGAACAGACCCGCAACGCCAAGCGCGTGCGCGACAGTCAGGTCGGAATGTTCGTAGCGTTGCTGCATATACAGCAAAACGGCGGGCAGAACACCGCAGCTGCCGCAAGTCGGTGCGGTGACAACGGTGCCGTTATCGGCGTTTTGCTCTGCGACGGCAAATGCGTATGCGCAGACAGTCTGCAATTCCTCTAAAGCGGGGACGGCTCGCTCGTGTGTTTGCTCAAAAAGCAGTTTCGCTTTGCGCTGTACGTGCAGCCCGCCGGGGAGCTCGCCTGAAGCGGCAAGACCGTCTTGGATTGACTGGCGCATAGCTTTCCAGATATCCAACAGGAAATCCCAAATTTCGGGACCTTCGTTCAGCTCGACATATTCCACCAGGGAAATTCTGCGCCAGCGGCAGAATTGCGCAATCTCGGCGAAGGAATTCTCAGGGTAGACATCGGTCGGCGCTAACGGCTCGCGTCCAACAATGACGATATCGCCGCCGCCGACGGACTCGACACGCATCGAGGCGCTTGGCTCGTCATCGGTATAGGCCTGAAAATCCATGGTATTCGGATGCTTGATATCTTCGGGCGTTTCCTCTGAGAAACGAATCTGAACGCTCTTCGGAGAGAAAACCTCGCGCAGGACGCGGTCTGTGCCGTGGCCGATGCCTGTTTTGGCAAGAGAGCCATAGAGCACGACGGCAAAACTGTCGGCGTTCGGGTTTTCTTCCTTAAAGATGGTTGCGGCGCGTTCGGGTCCCATCGTGTGCGAACTCGAAGGGCCTTTTCCGATTTTATACAGATCTCGTATGGACTTCATGGCGAGCCTCCGTGCTACTTGGTGATACATTTATAATATAACAAATCGGCAGGGGAAAAACAATGCTGGTTTTCTATCTGTTGGCTTTCTTTTCATTGGCGATGGCTTCAAGGGACAATTCTCCAGCGAGTTTGAACAGCGCATCGGAGAGCACCTGTTCAAGCGGGAGATTTGCGGCGAGGGCGATACGGCGGTAAAAGCGCTCGGTGGAAGCATCAAGCGGGACGGAAAAGATACACATGGAAACACTCCTTCCGGAAAGTATTTCATTTTATGTGCGGGGGATTGACAAATGTGATAGAATGGGAATGTTAAAGGAAAAGTAATTCCGAGAGGTTGAAAATCATGGCGAAAGAGAAAAAAGTTGAACAGATTACAGATATGGAGGTCGACTTTGCCCAGTGGTACACCGATGTGTGCAAAAAGGCAGAGCTGATTGACTATTCTTCCATCAAGGGCATGTTTATCTACCGCCCGTATGGCTACGCGCTTTGGGAGAACATCCAGAGCATCATGGATGCCGAGTTTAAGAAGACGGGCGCAGAGAATGTCTACATGCCGATGCTGATTCCCGAAAGCTTACTGCAGAAGGAAAAGGATCATGTCGAAGGCTTCGCGCCCGAGTGCGCGTGGGTCACGATGGGCGGCAGCGAGAAGCTCGAAGAGCGCTACTGCATCCGTCCGACATCCGAGACACTCTTCTGCGAGCATTTTAAGAATGTTATTCAGTCGCACCGCGACCTGCCGAAGATGTATAACCAGTGGTGCAGCGTCCTGCGCTGGGAAAAGACCTCGCGTCCGTTCCTGCGTCACCGCGAGTTCCTCTGGCAGGAAGGTCATACCATGCACGCCACTGCGCAGGAGGTGATGGAAGAGACCGAACGCATGCTGGGCGTTTATGCTGATTTCTGCGAGGGCGTACTGGCGATGCCTGTTACGCGCGGTCAGAAAACCGAGAAGGAAAAGTTCAACGGCGCAGAGGCGACATACACCATCGAGTGCATGATGCATGATAAGAAGGCTCTGCAGGCAGGTACGTCGCATTTCTTCGGTGACGGCTTTGCCAAGGCGTTTGACATTACCTTTACCGACAAGGAAAACAAGCGCACGCATCCGTTCCAGA
>JAZUCN010000058.1:0-1861 GCA_045639205.1 Oscillospiraceae bacterium
ATGTGCGGTGCTTGCGCCGATGCTTGCCCCCTCGGCATCATCAGCGAAGGCGACGGCAAGTATGTCATCGACGCCGATCAGTGCGTAGATTGCGGCACTTGCGCAGCAGAATGCCCCAACGAAGCAATTGTGGCAGAGTAATCCTTTACATGGCAGCAGACCTGTGTGTTGCACAGGTCTGTTGTTCTATTCTCAGCCTTTGGAGGCGCAGGTATGGAAGAACTGCTTTATGGTAATATCCGCATGCGCCTGCATGAGGAGCACTTCCGTCTAAGTACCGATTCGATGATACTGGCGGATTTCGCGCAGTTTACAAAAAACAGCAAAGTCTGTGACCTTGGCTGTGGATGCGGCGCGTTAAGCCTTTTATTGCTCGGAAAAGACCCCACGCTCAACATCACCGCTTTGGAGATACAAGAAGATGCGGCAAAAACCGCGCAGGAAAATGCCGAGAAAAACGGATTTTCGGCAAATCTGCAGGTGCTGTGCGCAGATTTGCGCGAGCATCGGACCGTTCTTGCACACGGCAGTTTTGACGGTGTGATTGCCAATCCGCCTTACTTCCCCGTCGCAGACGGATATGTCGCGAGTTCTTCCTCGCTTGCCTGCGCGCGCAGTGAGCTGACATGCACGCTCGATGATTTGTGCAGATGTGCAGCATGGCTTTTGCCGACGGGTGGGCGTTTCTTCCTTGTGCATAAACCGCAGCGGCTGACAGACCTGTTTTGCACGCTTCGCGCGCATGGTTTAGAGGTCAAGCGCCTGCGCATGGTAAAAAACCGCGCAGACTCTGCACCCTCACTCGTCCTGCTTGAAGCACGCCGCGGCGGAAGCGCCGGCGTAACGGTCGAAACCGACCTTGTTCTGTCATGTGCCGACGGCACTCCCTCCGAGGAGTACCGCAGAATTTATCATCAGGAGGGCTGAATATGCCCGGTATGCTTTATCTCGTCCCCACCCCCATCGGCAACCTCGGCGATATCTCGCCGCGATGCCGCAAAACGCTCGAGGAAGCGGATTTTATCGCCGCTGAGGACACGCGCGTCACGCGCAAACTCCTCAACTATCTCGAAATCAAAAAGCCCCTCGTAAGTTATTACGAGCATAATAAAACGGAAAGCGGTCCGCGCATTGTCGAGCGTCTGCTCGCAGGAGAAACCTGCGCGCTCGTCTCCGATGCAGGCTCGCCCGCCATCTCTGACCCGGGCGAAGATTTGGTGCGCCTTTGCGCCGAAGCGGGCATCACTGTCACCGCAATTCCCGGCCCCTGCGCGCTTATCACCGCGCTGAGCATCTCGGCGCTGTCTACAGGCAGATTTTGCTTTGAGGGCTTTCTTTCCACAAATAAAAAGAACCGTCAGGCGCACCTGACGGCTTTGGCGGCAGAAAGCCGCACCATGATTTTCTATGAAGCACCGCACAAACTCCTGCAGACCCTGCGCGATATGGCGGCTGTCTTTGGCGAAGGCCGCAGTATCAGCCTCTGCCGCGAACTGACAAAACTGCACGAGCAGGTACTGCGCACCACGCTTGGCAATGCCATCTCGCATTACGAGCAAAATGAGCCACGCGGTGAATTTGTCCTCGTGCTCGATGGTGCACAACCGCAGGAAGAGCCCTCGCTTGATTTAAATCAACTGCTCGAACAGGTGCGTTCACTTGTGGACGGAGGTCTTTCCAAAAAGGATGCCGTCAAGCAGGTCAGTGCCTGCAGTGGCTACCCCAAAAATCAGCTCTACGATGCGGTATTAAAATCCCTATAAAAAAACCAAACGCGTCTGCCACAGGGCAGGCGCGTTATTTTTTTAGGGCTTGCAAAGCTCCTTCATGCAGTTACCGCAGACGTTCTTGCCTTTGAACT
>JAZUCN010000059.1:0-5743 GCA_045639205.1 Oscillospiraceae bacterium
GCGTGCTTGCATCGGACACGGAACATTCGGAAGTGGATGTTGTTGCTGACGGAAAGGAATATCGTACGGATATTCATCTGCCGGGTGGCTACAATATTTACAATGCCTGCGCGGCGATGGCGGCAGGCTATGCCTTGAATCTGGATATGCAGGTCGTCAGCGAGGCAATGGCGGAGTTTTCCTGTGGGTTTGGTCGCATGGAAAAGTTTGAACTCGAAGGCGCGTCCATGCGCATGATTCTCATTAAGAATCCTGCAGGATGCAACCAGGTGCTCAATTTCCTCTCGCAGGTCAAAGAGCCGTATGTGTTTGCGGTATGTTTGAGTGACCATGTGCAGGATGGACGCGATATCAGCTGGATTTGGGATGTCGATTTTGAGCGCCTGTGTGACGAGAGCAACATGCCTGCGCAGATTTATCTGTCGGGTCCTCGCGCGGAGGATATGGCGCTGCGCTTTAAGTATGCAGGCTTCCCCACGCAGCGGCTTCATATCGAAAAAGACTACGCGGTGCTTATTAAAAAGACCGCAGAGCATAAACTGCCTGTATTTATTATGCCGACCTACACAGCCATGCTGTCGCTTCGCGGCGTCATCAGCAAGCTTTATGGCTACGGCAAGTTCTGGCAGTAAGGGGGTATGGGTATGGAACTGAAAATCTGCCATCTATATCCCGATATGCTGAACCTTTACGGCGATAACGGCAACATCACCTGCATGAAACAGCGCCTTGCATGGCGTGCAATTGACGCAATCGTGACGGAAGTTCCGATGGGCGCGCCGATGACGGATGATTTTGACCTGCTGTTCATTGGCGGGGGTCTTGATTTTGAGCAGGGAATGCCGCTGACCGATTTGCAGGAAAAAGCAGAGGCTATTAAGAAAGCCATCGAAGATGAGAAAACGGTTCTTGCCATTTGCGCAGGGTATCAGCTTTTGGGCGAGTCCTACACGACGGCAAAAGGCGAGCGCATTGCGCTGACAGGCGTGCTGCCGTTTGAAACGGTGGGCGAGAAGAAGCGCCTGACGGGCGATTTCGTTTTCACATGTGAAGAGCTTGGAGGCGAAGCGGTTGTTGCTTTTGAAAACCATGCAGGCAGAACAAGGCTGACTGGTGAGCTCAATGCGCTTGGGACTGTTCTTGTCGGAAACGGCAACAATGGGCAAGACGGCACAGAGGGCCTGCGATACAAAAATGTGTTTGCAAGCTATGGTCATGGATGTCTGCTTGGCAAGAATCCAAAGCTGTGCGACCTTATTTTGCTGACGGCTCTTCGGCAGAAATATGGCGAGGATGCAGAACTTGCGCCGCTTGACGATGCGCTGGAGAATATGGCGCATGATGCGATGGTAAAACGCATCACGAAGTAAAAAAGAAACCCCAAACGGCATCGCCGTTTCGGGTTTTTGATTTAGGCGGGTTTATAGGTCGGGTTATATATGTCTTTGATGCCCATCTCCTGCATGGCGGCAATTGGCGCGGTGTTGATGGGGTTATCCCAAACATCGATCTGGATAAGGCAGTAATTGCCTTGCAGGCAGGAAATGTCGGTGACCTTGTTATAATCTGCGCGGATGTAATTGACCGTGTGCAGACCTGCCAGCGGCGCGAGGCTTGTGACTTCGTTGTAGTTAACATTGAAGCGGACAAGTTTGCACGTGGCGGGATCAAAGGCGGGGAGCGTGGTGATCTTGTTGTGGTCGCCACGGAAGACCGTCAGCTCGGGAAGCTCGGCGAGAACGGAGATGTCCGCAATCTCATTGCCGTCGACATGCAGTTCGCGAAGTGCGCTACAGCCGGAGAGGACGGAGATGTCGTCAATGGCGTTGTTCGAGGCATAGAGTTCCTCAATCGAGGTGTTATCTGCGATGCTTGTGAGTTTTGCAATATCGCAGTTTTCAACATGCAGTTTCTGCAGTTTCAGACAGTTGTTGAGGTAGGTGATGGTACGGACGGGGTTGTTGCTTAGCCACAGTTCTGTCAATTCCGTCATGGCGGACAGAACCGCGATATCATCAATCGTATTATGCGAAAGGTTGAGGCTTGTGAGCTTGGTAAGGTCGCGAAGCGGCTCAATGTTGCTGACGGCACAACTGCTGATATCGAGGGTGATGAGGTCGGGCAGGGAGCCGATGGCTTCCATCGCGGCGGCCGAGAGCGTACAGCCAGATACCTTCAGATCCTGCAGGGTGGTGATGCTTCCGAGGATAGCAAGGTCTGCCGTGGTCGAGGGATGGAGCGTCAAAGACTTCAGACCTGTGAAGTAAACAAGGTCATCGAGAGAAGCAACGCCTTCGGGAAGCTCAAGTTCCGTCAGTGTCCACAGTTCATCACTCATCAAGGTGTCCGTGGGAAGTTTGCCGAGTTTTTCGCGCACATAGGTGTCGATGGCGGTATCGGAGAGGGTAACGGGTTCGACAACGTTGCCGACTGTGTAGCCTGCGCGGACAACGGGGCTGATGAGCCCGTTTTCGCCCACGCAGAAGGCAGTGACATTCGTCTCGCCGCTTCCAATCTCAATGGGAGATGCATAGATGTCATCGTCGGAAGAGGGGAAGGCACCGTTCGTAGTGAGGTAAATGGTGCCGTAGTCTGCTTCGGCGCTGATGTCGATATAGTCGTTATAGTAGCCGCTTTCGGGGCTGATGACAGGCGCTTCAGGGCGCATGGCATCGATTTCGTTGCGGATGGCATCGTGATTGATGCGGCTGAGCATCTGCTCGGCATCTAAAAACTTGCCCTGCGCCATATAGGTCTGCGAAAGAGCGAGGTAGAGGTCGATGGCTTCGGGGTCATTGGTGATGGCGCTGACAAGAGTGTATTCGGCCTTGGTATAGTTACCGGCTTTGACATAGGTCTGTGCAAGGACAATCGGCACGCGCTCATTTTCGGGTGTGAGTTTGCCTGCCATGCGGTAGCAGGAGATGGCGCGTTCATAACGGCCTCGCTCGACAAAGTGGTCTGCCCAATATGCAAAGACGCTGGAGGTCATATCGGGGCGGAAGGCGAGAAAAAATACGCAGGCCGCTACCAAAATCGCGATGATGAGCACCAACGGCAAAACGATTTTGAGTGTATGTTTCATGGGTCAACTCCATTCATAATATTCGGCAATATTATACGCCTTTCGCCGTAGAGTGTCAAGATTCTGCCGAGGTGGCATATCCTGCCGCGCGTTTGCATAGGGTGAAGGGAACGAAGGAGGGGTAAGATGAAACAGATTATCATCAGTGCGATTGCATCGGCCTTGAGTGTGCTTATGATTCCGCCTGCGATGAGCAGGGCCCAACGCGTGTACATTCCTGAGCAGGTTCGCCAGGAATACGTGCTTGTGATAGAAGAGCCTGCGAACAAACAGACGATTCGGCTTCTGCACGAGGGAAATATCCTACAGGTGCCGATGCAGGAGTATCTGTGCGGCGTGGTGCTGTGCGAGATGCCTGCGACATTTAACCTCGAGGCTATGAAGGCGCAAGCGGTTGCGGCGCGGACTTTTACATGCAGGCAAGTGGGAAAGGGGAAGCATCCACAGGCAGATGTCTGCTCGTCGAGCGCGTGCTGTCAGGCGTGGGCGAGTGATGTGCAACTGCAAGACAAGCTCGGCGAATCCTTTGACTCAGCACACGAAAAGGCACACAAGGCAGTGATGGCAACGCACGATGAGGTGCTTGTCTATGACGGAGCGCTGATTGAGGCGACATATTTCTCCTGCGCAGGAGGGAGGACGGAGCCTGCAGTTGCCGTGTGGGGCAGTGATGTGCCTTATTTGCAGGCGGTGGACAGTTATGGCGAGGAAGATGCGCTCCGCTATGAGTCGGAGGTGGTCTGCACGCTCGACGAGTTTTGCACAAGCCTTGAAAATCAGGGCGCTGTGCTCGCAGAATGTCCAAGCGAATGGGTTGGGGAGATTGTGCGCTCGGATGGCGGAGGTGTGCAGAGTGTGGTGCTTGGCGGCAAGTCCTTTACAGGTATGCAGGTGCGAAGCTTGTTTGGTCTCAACTCAACGAAGTTTGATATTACGATTGGGCGAGATGCTGTGACATTTTCTGTGCTTGGTTTTGGTCATGGGGTTGGCATGAGCCAATACGGTGCGGACTACATGGCAGAGCAGGGGTACTCCTATCGCACGATTCTGCCGTATTATTACAAGGGCGCGGAAATAAAAAGGCTGTCCCAAACGAATTTGGGACAGCTTTGAAAGACATATCTTAGAACAGGTTCAGAGCCAGCGTCAGGACCATGAACACGGCACCGATCCACTTGGTAGCCTTTGCGAGCTTGGCATCCAGAGCCTTGCCGCCATTCTTGGCCATGAAGCCGTCGCCGCCGGAGATTGCCGAGGACAGACCAGAGCTCTTGCCGGACTGAATGGTAACAACAGCAACAAGCAGAACCGCGAGAATAACCTGAACGATTGTCAAAATAGTATGCAGAACTTCCATAATTCCTCCAAATGTGAGCCGCTCTTATCGGCAGACGGCGAGCCGAATTTCATCGCAAATGCCGTGCGGCATCTAAACAGTGCTTGTAATCATACCACAATCTTTTGTGCGATGCAAGCACAAAAACGGGCGATTTTGCAAAAAATCGGGTTATATCAGGATTTTGTGACCCAGGTGCCGGTTGCGGCGCAGGTAAGGTAGGCGTTGATGAAGCCATCGAGGTCGCCGTCCATGACGGCGTTGATGTTTGTCATCTCGTAACCTGTGCGCGTATCCTTGGCGAGAGTATAGGGCATAAAGACATAGTTTCTGATCTGGCTGCCCCATTCGATCTTGAGCTGTGTGCCCTTGATATCGGAGATTTTTTCCAGGTGCTCGCGCTCTTTGATCTCAACGAGCTTTGAGCGCAGCATACGCATACAGGTTTCGCGGTTCTGGAACTGGTCGCGCTGGGTCTGGCAGGCGACAACGATACCTGTGGGCTTGTGGATAAGACGAACAGCGGACGAGGTTTTGTTGATGTGCTGACCACCTGCGCCCGACGAGCGGAAAACCTGCATCTCGACATCTTCGGGGCGAATCTCAACATCGTTCGAATCATCAGTGATTTCGGGCACAACTTCGACCGCGGAGAACGAAGTCTGGCGGCGGGCGTTGGCGTCGAAGGGGGAAACGCGGACAAGGCGGTGCACGCCGTTTTCGCTCTTGAGGAAGCCGTAAGCATTTGTGCCTTCGATGATAATGCTGGCGGACTTGATGCCTGCTTCATCGCCGTCGATATAATCGAGGATCTTATAGGTGAAGCCGTGCGACTCTGCCCAGTGGGTGTACATACGGTAGAGCATCTGCGTCCAGTCCTGCGCTTCGGTGCCGCCTGCACCTGCCTGGAAGGACAAGATGGCGTTAAGACTGTCATATTCGCCCGTGAGAAGGGTCTCGAGGCGCGCCGATTCCATTTGCTCTTCCAGCTCCTTACAGCCCTCTTTGAGTTCATCGAGCATGGAGTCATCGTTTTCCTCGAGCGCCATATCGCAGATGGTCATCATGTCATCCCACATCGAGCACATCTTGTTATAGCGGGTGATTTTACCCTCACAGGTGCGCACCTGCTTCATGACCTTCTGCGACAGTTCCTGATTGTCCCAAAAACCGTCGGACTCAATCTGCATGTTCAGACGCTCAAGTTCGAGTTTGCAGGCCTCGATGTTGAGAGAAGCCGAGAGGTCATCGAGTTTCGGACGCAGACCGTTGAGTTTTACTTTATATTCATCAAATTCAATCATAATTTTATACCACTCTTC
>JAZUCN010000060.1:0-2358 GCA_045639205.1 Oscillospiraceae bacterium
ACCGTTTATTCTAGCGTAGAGGCAATTATAGGAGTTCTTATAGGGAGTCTCATAGCATTATTGTTAAGTTACTTCTTATGGTATAGATTGAATGTCAAGTACTTCGAAAAAAGAATTCTCGAAAAACAGGTTATTGATACTGATTTAAGATAGCAAATTGCAGGGAAAGGGAAAACGTTATGAGCAACAGTTTGATCCAGGTCAAGAACCTGAAAAAGTATTATAACCGTGCGGAAATCAAGGCACTTGACGATGTCAGCGTGGATATTAACCGCGGTGATGTGATGGTTGTTATCGGTCCGTCGGGTTCGGGCAAGTCGACCCTGCTGCGCAGCCTCAACCTGCTTGAACAGCCGACCGACGGCAGCATCATCTTTGACGGCGTAGATATCACGCAGAAAAAGACCATCGTTGATGCGAACGGCAGGAAGGTCAAGGTCAACATTGACCATCACCGTCAGAGAATGGGCATGGTCTTCCAACACTTTAATCTCTTCCCGCATATGACGATTATCGACAACATGACCATTGCGCCTGTGCGCGTCAAGGGCATGGACAAGGAAGAAGCTAAGCAGAAGGCGATGCAGCTTTTGGAGCGTGTTGGTTTGGGTGACCGCGCCGATGCGTATCCCATTCAGCTTTCGGGCGGTCAGAAACAGCGTGTTGCCATCGTGCGAGCGCTGATGATGGAGCCCGATGTGATGCTCTTTGACGAGCCGACCAGCGCGCTTGACCCCGAGATGGTTGGCGAAGTTCTGGAGGTCATGAAGGAGCTTGCAAAGAGCGGCATGACAATGGTTGTCGTTACGCACGAGATGGGCTTTGCAAAGGAAGTGGGCAACCGCGTTTTGTTCATGGCGGACGGCAAGCTGATTGAAGAAGGTACGCCCGAGGCGATTTTTGACAATCCACAGAGCCCCAGACTGCAGGACTTCTTGGCAAAGGTACTTTAATGACAGAAAAACGGCGCTGGCGGTATTCCCGTGAGCGCCGTTTTTAGCAGGAGGCTATATGAACAAGGAACAACTGGCAAAATGGCTGGAGCAGAACAGCGCGATTTTCACGAAGTTGTCCGATGCCATTTGGGATGAGCCCGAACTGTCCCTGCGCGAGCATCAGGCGGCGGAGCGGTACTGCAGGCTTCTCGGGGACCTGGGATTTTCCGTGGAGCGCAATGTCGCGGGCATCGAGACGGCGTTTTGCGGCGTGTATGGCTCGGGAAAGCCTGTGATTGGCATTTTGGGCGAGTTTGATGCGCTGGATGGTTTGGCACAGAAGGCAGGTGCCTGCGCGCGCGAGCCGCTTGCGGGCGGTCTTGCGGGGCATGGTTGTGGACACAATCTGCTCGGCGCGGGTGCGCTTGCCGCAGCCTGTGCGGTGAAGGAATATCTGCAGGCAAAAGGGGAAGGCAACGGTACGGTCATCTTCTACGGCACACCCGGAGAAGAGGGCGGCGCGGGCAAGGCGTTTATGGCGCAGCAGGGCTTATTTCAGCACCTGGATGCGGCGCTGACATGGCATCCGGATGATGTCAACGAAGTGACGACGGGAAGCTGTTTGGCTTCGTATCAGGTGGAGTATCTGTTTGAGGGCATCAGCGCGCATGCGGCAGGTTGTCCGCATTTGGGACGCAGTGCGCTCGATGCGGTGGAACTGATGAATGTGGGCGTGCAGTTTTTACGCGAGCACATCGCAAAGCACGATGGTGTGCACTATGCCATTACAGATGCAGGCGGCATGTCCCCGAATGTGGTTCAGCCGAGGGCGCAGGTGCTTTATATGCTTCGCAGTGACAATGTGACGAACATTCTGAAACTTGCAAAGCGCGTGGACGCGATTGCGCAGGGCGCGGCACTGATGACGGACACGAAACTCACACGCAAATTCATTGACGGCTCGTCGGATGTCCTGCCGAACAAGGTTTTGGAGCAGGCGGCGTATGCAAATTTTGAGCACGCGGCAATGCCGAGTTACACGGAACCGGAATTGGCGTTTGCGCAGGCAATCAGCGACACCTGTCCGAAAGAGAAACTTCCCGGGTTTGCCACAGAGTATGATGAGGCAATCGAGGAATTTGTGGCAGAGCGCACGCAAAATGGTGCGCGGGCGATGAATGACTTTTTGATGCCGTACTATCACAGCCGCATGATCAGCCCCGGCTCGACGGATGTGGGCGATGTAAGCCGTCAGACACCGACGGTGCAGATCCACACCGCGACATGGCCGTCGGGTACGCCCGGTCACAGTTGGCAGGCGGTGAGCGTGGGCAAGAGTTCAATCGCGCACAAGGGCATGATGCTCGCGGCGCAGGTTTTGGCCATGACGGCGGCAGATCTTTTGGAGAAGCCTGAACTGCTT
>JAZUCN010000061.1:0-5558 GCA_045639205.1 Oscillospiraceae bacterium
GGATAGCGCACATCCACATACGCCTTCGATGCGCCATCATCTCGCACCGCGCCATTGACGAGAATCAGATCGCCAAGCGCGATGCCCTTCTGCAACGCGCCACACGAGCCGATGCGAATCATTGCCTGCACGCCAATATTCTTCAGTTCTTCCACGCAAATGGCCATCGAACAGCCGCCCATGCCTGTCGAGATGGCGAGCACGCGCACGCCGCGGTATGTGCCGCAGATGCTTCTGTATTCACGGTTAAAGGTCAGTTCCTGCACATCATCCAAATGCGCGGCAATGCGATCAACGCGCGCAGGGTCGCCGGGCATAATCGCATACTTAATATCGAGAGATTCGTCCAAAGAAATATGCGGCTGTTTCATGGGAGCATCCTCCTTCGTCATTCTGTTTCCAGTTTATCACAGACTTCGCCCACCTGCAAGCAAAGAAGAACGCCCCGCGAGATTCACGGGGCGTTCTGTTATGTTGCCGCGGGACGGACTTCAATGTGGAAACTGTGCGTGCCGCAGGTCGTCTGTTCGATTTCGATGGTGTATTCAAAATCAAAGATGCCGCCCTTCTCGTTCAGAAGCACAGTGATTTGGCTGGCACACACGCGGATGAGCAGACCGCCCATGCCCGTATCGTAGAGCGATTCGTGCGGCTGACCAAGCGTAAACTCCATCACCGAGCGGAGTTTTCCCTCACGTGTGAGTGTTACGCGCGTATCATCCTCGATCGTGAAGGTAGTCTGCACGCCCTCCATGCCCGTCATCTCGGTTTCCGCATAGCAAATGGTAATGTGCCCGGGCTCGTAGTCGTAGATACCTTCGGTCGTCAGTTCGATGGTTTCGGGCTTTTGCCCCACAAAGCTCTGTGTGCCGCAAATAGAAATGAGTACGTTCTTTTTCATGCTTACTGGTCAAGCGCAAGTGCAAGAAGATTATCAAGCAGTTCGCTGTATGCAATGCCGCTGGCTTCAAACAGTTTCGGATACATTGAAATAGAGGTGAAGCCGGGGATGGTGTTGATTTCGTTAAAGACCACGCGCTGATCGTCAAAGGTGACGAAGAAGTCCACACGCGACAGACCGCGACAGCCCATGGCGGTATACACGCGCACAGCCTGTTCTCTGACCTGCTCAGCAACCTCTTCGGAAAGGCGCGCGGGAATGTACAGCGTCGAGGTTGCCGAAATATACTTCGCCTCGTAGTCATAGAAGTCCGCGCCCGCATCAATTTCGCCGCAGACCGACGCAAACGGCGTTTCGTTGCCGAGCACCGCAACCTCAATTTCCTGTCCACGGATATATTCTTCGACAAGAATCTTGCTGTCAAAGCGGAGCGCGTTTGCAATCGCCTCATCCAGCTTCTCGCGGTCAATTGCCTTATATACGCCAACAGAAGAACCTGTACCCGCAGGTTTTACAAACATAGGATACTCGAACTTCTCTTCCAGTGCCTCAATAATCTCCTGCGAGCCGCGCGCAAATTCCTGTGCGGTCACAAGCGACCATGCCGCCTGCTCAATGCCTGCATGAGCTGCCATGAGTTTTGTCACGGTCTTATCCATGCACGCAGCAGAAGCGGCAACGCGAGGACCGACATACGGAATGCCTGCAATCTGCAGAAGCCCCTGCATCGAGCCGTCCTCGCCATTTTCACCGTGCAATACGGGGAAGACAACATCAATGCGCTCTCTGACCACGCAGTCATTCTCAAAGCTGAGCAGTCCCTGTCCGCGGACGGGCGAGATTGCCGCGCGGCGGTTGTTCTCGTGGTTGAGCCATGTGCCTGCCGGCAGCATCGAATAATCGTCGCCACCAAATAAAATCCAGTCGCCATCCTTGGTGATGCCAACAGGGAAAATATTATATTTCTCCTTGTCGAGGTTGTTAAGCACAGATTCTGCCGAGCGAAGTGAAACCTCATGCTCGGGCGACACGCCGCCAAACAACACACAAACGCTGAGTTTTTTCATGTTCATACTCCTTTTCTCATGCCGTAGCGCACACGCGCGCGGTATTGGAAATGACGTCTATACTATATGTCAAAACCGCACAGAACACAAGCACATTTTTCCGTAATTCCGTGAAATTAACAGTAGAAAACGCGGCCACATCTGTATATAATGTTATGAAGAGAGGAGGCGCGCAGATGCACATTGAGTTATCGAAAAAAGAATTCAGACGGCTGCTCGATATGGCATACATCGGAAACTGGATTTTAAACTCCACGCGCGGCAATGACCGCTTCTCTGATTATGACGAAGTCGAATCCAAGCTTTTCGCGCTTTGCCGTGAAAACGGCATGCCCGCGCTCGTCGAGCGTTCTGACGGCGTTGACGTCCCCTCCCGCGCATTTTCTGACGGCGGCATCCACGAAGCGATTGTCGATTATGAAGACACAGTGTTTTATGAGATTCTTGCCGAAGAGCTTGCGCGCAGAGATATGAACTATCAGCCCGTCAGCAAAGAAAACTACGACGAGCTTGTCTCCCGCATGGACGATTACATCGCCGAATTTGAAGCCCACGGCACAGATAACATTCTGATTTCCACCATGGATCAGCCCTGAATTTACAGCAGGCGGCGCATAACCGCCTGCTTTTATTCTTTATATACTGCATATTTTTGCAGAATTTGCACAATATCGCACATCTGAGCAAATATTCTTGCAAATAATTTGACCATTTAAACAAATATCAAATAAAACCTTGACAGGCGCACTTTCGTGTGTTATCCTATGAAAAAATTGAATCGTTGATAGAGGCGCGGGCTTCATCAGTATCCCTCGGCAATGCCATGCAGCAGCCGTTGGAGAAAGGGAATACCGCCGAAGTTCTAACGGTGCATGAGCCGTTATTGCTGGGTCGTCAGAGAATATCTGCCGGACTGTCACAAAGTCATTTGTGAAGCGCTATCTGTGATCGATATGGCCTGCGTATATATTTGCATGTCATGGACTTCGTCTGGATCGCTTCTTATGGCGATTCAGTTTTTTTATGAAATCATCCGAAAAAGGAGAACAAAAAAATGAGAAGAACACTCGCAATCGTAATCGCACTGGTCATGGTCCTGTCCATGGCAGCCTGCTCTGCTGCACCGCAGGCAGAAACCGCTGAAGTTGTTACCGGCGTCGAAGACGGCGTTCTGACCGTCGCTATGGAATGTGCATATGCACCTTATAACTGGTCTCAGCCCGACGACAGCAACGGCGCTGTTCCCATCAAGGACAGCAACGAGTTTGCTAACGGCTATGACGTCATGATGGCAAAGAAGCTCTGCGAAGCCAATGGCTGGGAGCTGGAAATTGTCCGTTTGGACTGGGGTTCGCTGATTCCCGCTGTGCAGTCCGGCACGGTTGACGCTGTTATCGCAGGTCAGTCCATGACCGCAGAGCGTATGGAAGAAGTTGACTTCGCAGGTCCGTACCTGTACGCTACCATCGTTTGCCTGACCAAGTCCGACAGCGCATTTGCATCGGCACAGGGTCTTGCCGACCTCGCTGGCGGCCGCTGCACCAGCCAGGAAGCTACCATTTGGTATGACTCCTGCCTGCCGCAGATTGAAGGCGCAGAAATCGCGACCCCCGCTGAGTCCGCTCCTGCTATGCTGATGGCTCTGGAAACCGGCACGGTTGACTTCGTCTGCACCGACATGCCCACCGCACAGGGCGCCCTGGTTGTCTATCCCGACTTTACCCTGCTCGATTTCGCAGGCAGCGGTGATGACTTCGAAGTTTCCGACGAAGACGTCAACATCGGCATTTCCATCCGCAAGGGCAACACCGTCCTGCTCGACGCTCTGAACAGCGTTTTGTCCGAAATGACGGTTGATGATTTCAACGCCATGATGGCAGACGCCACTGCAATCCAGCCCATCGGCTAAGTACAACAAACCCGTGGTGGTGGGGACACTTTCCCCACCACCTTCGTTTGCTTTTTAAGAAAGAAAGGAGCATTCAATTTGAATAAGCTCGTCCAACTCATTACCGATATCAGCAGTTTACTTGCGCGTAACGGCATGTCGTATCTGCGAGGCGCGGGCAGCACCCTGCTTTTGGCAGTTATCGCAACGCTCATCGGCTGTGTCATCGGCTTTGCCTGCGGTATTCTTGACACGATTCCGTCGTCAAAGAATGACCATCCCGTCAAGCGCTTCTTACTGAAGTTTATCCATGTCATCCTGCGCGTTTACATCGAAGTATTCCGCGGCACGCCCATGATTCTTCAGGCGGTGTTTATTTACTTCGGTCTTCCCTACTTCACAGACAACGCCATGCAGTTTACGAACATCTGGGCAGTGTCGATTCTGGTCGTTTCGATTAACACCGGCGCATACATGGCAGAGTCCGTGCGCGGCGGCATCCTTTCGATTGATCCCGGCCAGACCGAGGGCGCAAAAGCCATCGGCATGACCCACGTGCAAACCATGATGAACGTCATCCTGCCGCAGGCGTTCCGCAACATCCTGCCTCAGATTGGCAACAACTTCATCATCAATGTCAAAGATACCTCGGTCATGTTCATCATCGGCTTCGTCGATTTCTTCGCGGTTCACCGCGGCGTCGTCGGCGCAACGTTCAAGTACTTCCCTTCCGCAACCGTCGAGATGATCGGCTACCTCACCATGACGCTTGTCGCTTCCTTCCTGCTTCGCTGGCTTGAGCGTGCACTCGAGGGTGCAGACAGCTATGAGCTGGTGCAGACAGACCATCTGACAATGACCGCAGGTACGTATAACTATCCCAAAAAGGGCAGTAACTTTGACGAAAGACACATTGAAGAAGCGCATCGTGAACGCACGCGTTTGGCGCTGAAGAACAGAAACGGCAGCACGAGAGGAGATCGCTGATATGGGTGACAAGATTCTGCAAATCAACCACCTGAGTAAAGCCTTCGGCAACAATCAGGTTCTCATCGACATCGATTTCTCCGTCAATACGGGTGATGTGATTTCCATTATCGGCGCATCGGGCTCGGGTAAGTCCACGCTTCTGCGCTGCATCAACCTGTTAGAGACGCCCAACTCGGGTGAAATCATCTTCCATGACCAGAACGTGCTCGCAACGGGCGTGAATGTTCCTGCCTACCGCTCGAAGGTCGGCATGGTGTTCCAGTCTTTTAACCTCTTTAACAACATGACGGTGCTGGAGAACTGCATCGTCGGTCAGGTCAAGGTGCTCAAGAAGAGCCGCGAAGAGGCAAAGGAAATTGCCATGCAGTATCTGCAGAAGGTCGGCATGGCTCCCTACATTGATGCGAAGCCGCGTCAGATCTCGGGCGGGCAGAAGCAGCGTGTGGCGATTGCGCGCGCACTTGCCATGCAGCCCGAAGTTCTGCTGTTCGACGAACCTACGTCCGCTCTGGACCCTGAGATGGTCGGTGAAGTCCTCAGCGTCATGCAAACGCTCGCAAGCGAAGGCATGACGATGCTGGTCGTCACGCATGAAATGGCCTTCGCACGCGAGGTCAGCAACCGCGTGGTCTACATGAACAAGGGTGTCATCTGTGAAGACGGCACGCCCGAACAGATTTTTACCAATCCGCAAAAAGAAGAAACAAAAGAA
>JAZUCN010000062.1:0-5346 GCA_045639205.1 Oscillospiraceae bacterium
ATTTGGCTCCTTTCAAACGCGAAAAATCTTCAAAGAAGCTCGGGTAAGATTTATTGACGGCTTCACAGCCACAGATGGTAACCTCGTTTTTGCACACCAAAGAGGCAATTGCCGCGGACATGACGATGCGGTGGTCAGCGAATGTCGGTGCTGTGCCGCCCAAAAGCATGGGCCTGCCTGTGATGCGCAGGCCGTCGGAAAGTTGCAGGGCATCTGCGCCGAGCGCGGTGAGCATCTGATAGACCGCATCAAGGCGGTCGGATTCTTTCAACCGCAGGCGCGCGGCGTTTTGAATTTCGGTTGTGCCACTACTTACCGCCGCCACGACGCTCAAAATGGGGATGAGGTCGGGAATTTGCGCGGCATCGATGGTGCAAGCGCAAAGTTTGCCTTTTTTGACCGTGATACAATCGTCCGCTTCGGAAATTTCTGCGCCAAAGCGGCGTAAAACCTCCAAAACAGCGCGGTCGGCTTGATGCGAATCCATGCGCAGACCGCGCACGCGCACGCCCGCTTCGCTCAGCGCACCTGCGCAGAGGAAAAAGCTCGCGCTTGACCAGTCACCTTCGACGGCAAACTGCCCTTGTAGGCGGTAGGTCTGCCTGCCCTTGATGTGATAGACATTGCCCAACTTTTCAAACGCGATGCCTGCGGTTTTGAGTGCGTCTTCGGTCATGGCGATGTAGTCTGCCGACTCGATGGGCTCGAGTATGGTAAGGGTGCTGTCGCCATCGAGCAGAGGAAGTGCGAACAGGAGCCCTGTGATGTACTGTGAGGAGATATTGCCCGGAAGGACATATGTGCCCGATTGCAGGTTGCCGCTTACGATTAGGCGGTTTCCGTCCTGCGAAAGGCGCATGCCATGGGCTATGAGTTCTTTATCAAGCGGAGCGAGCGGACGCTCCGAAAGCCGACCTTCGCGCACAAATACCGCATCTGCGCCCAATGCACCGCAAAGCGGAAGCAAAAAGCGGAGCGTTGAGCCGCTTTCGCGGCACAAAAGTTCGGAGGCGGTTTCTGTTTTGCGGAGCGGGAAAATGCGAAGTCCGTCCGCGTGGATTTCGACTTTCGCGCCCAGTGCCTGCAGGCAATCGGCGGTCGCCTGCATATCCTGCGAAAGTCCTTGCACCTGCAAAAAAACAGGCTCTTTGGACAACGCGGCGCAAATCATCAAGCGGTGCGCCTGCGATTTCGATGACGGAATATCCACACAGCCACTGATGGCGGCGGGAGATAAGCTTATATTCATTGCGCGCCTCCTGCTTTGAGCCAATCGGAAAGGTCTGCAAGCGGCGTGCGGACGATTTGGCAGTGCCCGATGGTTGCGGGTACGATGAGATTGATACTGCCCGAGGAAATCTTCTTGTCGGAAACAAGCGCGGGCAGAAGCATCTCGGCAGAATAGGGGCACTGCGTGGGAAGTTTATACTGCGCCAGCGCGGTACAGACAGCATCTGCAGTATCTTGCGTGCAGAAGCCTTTTTCCGCCGCCGCACGCGCAATCATCGCCATGCCGATGGCAACGGCGCTTCCGTGCGAGATGGAAAAATCACTGCAGGCTTCCACTGCATGACCAAAGGAATGTCCGAGGTTCAAAAACTGGCGGCGACCGCGGTCGAACTCGTCTTCGCAGACGATATCGCGCTTCATTTTTACGCAGGTTTCAATGACAGCTTCAAGCTGTTCGGATGCGGGGCAGGCGAGAAGCGAGCGGAAAAACTCCGCATCGCCGAGCACCGCGTATTTGAGGACCTCTGCACAGCCATCGCGGTAAATATCCTCGGGAAGTGTCTTTAAGGTGTCGGGGTCGCAAAGCACCACGCAGGGCTGATAGAAACAGCCAACCAAGTTTTTGCCTGCGGGAAGGTCTACGGCTGTTTTGCCGCCGACAGAAGAATCAACGCAGGCGAGAAGCGTGGTGGGAATCTGCACAAAGGATACACCGCGCAGGTATGTCGATGCGGCAAAGCCGCAAAGGTCACCGACCACGCCGCCGCCGAGCGCGACAAGCACGTCGGTGCGGCTGATATGGTTTTGCGCGAGGAAATTCAGAAGTTCCGCGTAGGTGGCGAGGGTTTTGGAACTCTCACCATGGGGAAAGACAAACTGCAAAACTGCATAGCCTGCGCTCTTAAGACTGTCGGAAAGGCATTTGCCGTAGAGGGAAAAGACGGTGTCGTCAGAGACGATGACGGCTACTGCGGCATTGCACACAGCGCCGATTTCCTCGCCTGCGCGCGCGAGCAGACCGCGCTCGATGCGCACTTCATAGGCGCGCGAAGCCGATACGGGAATCATCTTCATCTGCCGTCTACCTCCTCTTTGCGCCGTCTGCCGTCATCGAGCAGGCGGACGAGTTCATCAAAGTCATCGCGCTCCATGGCGCTCTTATATGCCGCGAGATTTTCTGCCAGGGTATCGAGTTCGCCAAGCAGATAATCTTTGTTTTCCATGAACAGTTCTGCCCACATGTTTGCGTTTAACCATGCAACGCGTGTCATGTCCTTATAACTGCCTGCCGAGAAACCCTTGTGGCGCGAGGCAGTTTCGCTTTTGATATACGCGTTGGAGACCACATGCGCCAACTGCGAGGTGAAAGCAATCATCTGGTCATGTTCGGCCGCTGTGGTAACGGAAATGCGCGCAAAACCCGCAGGTGCGAGAAGGCCTTTGACATGCTGCAGAAGTTCAATGTTATCAAAACTCGGTGGCACGAGGACAATGGGCGCATTGTGGTAGAGATTTGAGCGCGCATGGGAGAAACCCGAATTGTGGTTGCCTGCCATGGGGTGCGCGCCGAGGAAGGTAAAACCGTGTTCTTCGGCAACGGGAAACAGCGCGTCGCAGACCACACGCTTTGTGCCGCAGCAATCGAGCACCACGGGCTTTTTGCCAATGTGCGGCGCCATTTTGCGCACATAATCAATCGCCGCCTGCGGATAGATGCACACGAGCACCAAATCGCACGAGGAAATACTCTCTTCGTCCAGTACGCCATCGACTGCGCCGAATACCTGCGCAAAGGAGAGGACAGATGCGTCCTTCTCTGCTGCCAGCACGCGCCAGCCTGCTTCATGATAGGCCTTTGCAAACGAGCCGCCGATCAGGCCAAGACCGACAATGCCGACCGTGCTCATACGATTGCCTCGCGCACGGCGCTGATTTTACGGTTCAGGCGGGTAAACTGCTCGGGCGTGAGCGACTGCGCGCCATCGCAAAGCGCGTGCATCGGGTCATTATGCACCTCAATCATCAGGCCGTCCGCGCCACAGGCCGCCGCCGCGAGAGCCATGGGTTCGACAAGTGCGGAAAGACCTGTCGCATGACTCGGGTCGACGATGACGGGCAGATGGCTGAGCTCATGGAGCATCGGCACAGCGGAAATGTCGAGGGTGTTTCTGGTGTAGGTTTCAAAGGTGCGGATACCGCGCTCGCAGAGAATGACATTTTCATTGCCGCTTGCGACGATGTATTCCGCGCTCATCAAAAGTTCTTTCATCGTGTTTGCAAGACCGCGCTTGAGAAGGATCGGCTTGTTGGTGCGGCCGAGTTCTTTGAGAAGGTCAAAGTTCTGCATATTGCGCGCGCCGACCTGAATGATATCGACATCTTCAAACAGATCGAGCGTGCTGACACTCATAATTTCCGTGACGATGGGAAGTCCTGTTTCCCGACGTGCGGTCTGCAGGAGTTTCAAACCATCGGCGCGAAGACCCTGGAAATCGTAGGGCGAGGTGCGCGGTTTGAACGCGCCGCCACGCAGGATTTTTGCGCCTGCGGCTTTGACTTCGTGCGCAACCTGCACAATCTGCTCCTCGGACTCGACCGAGCACGGACCTGCAATCATGCAGAAGTTGCCGCCGCCAATCTTCACGCCGCCGACCTCGATGACGGTGTCTTCGGGGTGGAATTTGCGGTTACAGCACTTAAAGGGGTCGGAAATGCGCTTGACGGAATGGACAATGTCAAGGCTTCCGATCAGGTCCATATCGATGCGGCTCGTGTCGCCGACAAGACCGAGAATGGTATGATAATTACCAACAGAAATATGCACGTCGAGGTTCTGTGTTTTGAACCAATCAATCAGCTGATTGCGGCGCTGTTCGCTGGTGTTGGTTTTGAGAATGACGATCATGATAAATTACCTCCCGAATACGGATAAAAGACAAAAATGCGGCACAGTGGAATCTGTGCCGCATTAAAATACAAGACCATTTTTGCGCATCACAAATTACCCCTACTTCATTTTGCAGTAAGGAAGTAATAGTATGCGAAAAAAGTGGCGGATTTCATAAATGTGTCCCTCGCGTTCTAATTTGGCTGTATTATACAGCAAAGAATCGGGAAAGTCAATGCTTTAAAGCGAAAAAACCATGAAGAAAGAATCACAGAATTCTGCCGTCGGTGGTGATGGTGATGACCTGGCAGGGAATGTCTTTGCCGCTTGCCTGCAGGGCAGTTTTTGCCGCGTGTTCGATGCCGCCACAGCAGGGGACTTGCATGCGCACGATGAGAACTCTTCGGATATCATTGCTTGCAAGGATGGCGGTGAGTTTTTCCGCATACTGCGTCTGGTCAAGCTTCGGACAGCCGATGAGCGTCACATGGTCACGGATGAAATCATGGTGGAAATTGCCGTAGGCATAGGCTGTGCAGTCTGCCGCGATGAGCAGGTTTGCCCCGTCAAAATAGGGCGCGCTGACAGGCACAAGCCGAATCTGCACAGGCCATTGCGAAAGTTGACTGGTCATGGGCGCACAGCAGGCAGAAACCTGCTCCTGGCGCGAGATGGCGTGCACCTGCGTGCCGGGACAGCCACACGGAAGCTTTGATGCCTTTTTCTTTGATGCAAGCACAGCCGCTTCGTCGTAGGCAGGCGCTTCGCGCTCTTCAAAGGTGATCGCACCCGTGGGGCAGGCGGGTAGGCAATCACCAAGTCCGTCACAATAATTCTCTCGCGTCAGTTTTGCTTTGCCGTCAATCATTTCAATAGCACCTTCGTGGCAGGCGCTCGCACACGCACTACAGCCGTTGCATTTTTCCTCATCGATTTTAATGATTTTTCGGATCATCTTCATGCTCCCTCCTTCTTGTTATAGCCTGATTATAACATAAGAAAAAAGCCTGTTCTGTTGTTTGGACAACGAAAAGATCGACATTCTTTTTGGCGAATGTCGATCTTTGTTGTTATTTCGTTTTCTTTAAGACAATCGCGGTGCGGTTTGGCAGGTAACAGGGGAAGCCAATCCAACCTGCGGGTGTGGTGTAGGTTTCGTATTTGGCGGTGGCATCCACGCGGGAGAAGCCGCCGTACACGCCGTCATCCGAGGAAAGCACGACCTCGTA
>JAZUCN010000063.1:0-2556 GCA_045639205.1 Oscillospiraceae bacterium
ATGCATGAAAAACTCCCCACAGCCGTTTCGGCTGTGGGCGAGATTTTTTTGTGAAATGGGGGCTTCCATGAACAAAACTGCAAAAATCCTGCTGATTGTACTGCTGTTTGTTTTTGCAATCGGAACAACGTTCTTTGTAACGTTATTTGCGTCCGAGCTGGTTTTAACAGGCGGCTCGCAGACGGCGATGAAGGTCAGCGAAATACAAAATTACCTCGATGCATACTATATCGAAGATGCTGACGAGGCGGCAATGGCGGATGCCGCGGCGGCCGCGATGATTGCCGCAGGCTGTGATGACTGGAGTTATTATCTGTCGTCTGACGAGTATTTGGAATATCTTGAATTGTTTGAAAATGCCTACACGGGCATTGGCGTTTCGATTCTGCTCAATGAAGAAGCGGGCGGCATTGAAATCGTTTCGGTCGAGCCCAACGGAAGCGCGAAAGAAGCAGGCATCAAAGTCGGCGATATCATTATTTCGATTGAGGGCGAAAGCGCCCTTGAACTTGGAACAGAAGGCGCCCAGCGCGTGGTGCGCGGAGAAGAAGGAACCAGCGTCTCGATGGTTCTTCGCCGCGGCGAGGAGGAATTTGAAGTTTCCGTTGTGCGCGCTGTCATTGAGACCGTCGTTGCAGACTGCACGATGTTAGATGGCAATGTTGGCTATATCTGTCTTTATAACTTTGATAAGCGGTGCGCGGATGAGACCATTGCGTGTATGGAAAAGCTGATTGCAGACGGCGCAACGAGTTTGCTGTTTGATGTGCGTCATAATGGCGGCGGCATCAAAGATGAAATGGTCGCGATCCTTGATAAACTCCTTGGCCAGTGCGTGGTCTTTACGAGTGAGGATTACACAGGTGAGGTGACGACGGATTATTCCGATGCCGAGTCGCTCGATATGCCTATGGCAGTGCTTGTCAACGCGCAGAGTTATTCCGCCGCTGAGTACTTTGCGGCAGTTTTGCAGGAATATGACGCGGCAGAGGTCTTTGGCGTGCAGACGCCCGGCAAGGGATACTACCAGGTGGGCTTCACACTTGCCGACGGGTCGTATCTGAATTTGTCTGTCGGCAAATACTACACACCTTCGGGAAAATCGCTTGCCGAAACAGGCGTGAGCCCTGATGTCGAAGTCGCGCTTACCGACAAGCAGGAAGCGGAACTTTACAGTGGAACGCTTCCTTTTGAGGAAGATGCTCCGCTTGTCGCGGCTGCAGATTATCTGCGCCAGAAAACCTCTTGACAGAATGAGGGCAAACCCATATAATCACTATGATTATCAAAAAGGCACAAAAATCCCCCCAAAAGGGAATGAATTTGGAAGGATTGATTAGGATATGGCGAAGGAATACAAAATTAGCACCCTGCGTCTGAGAGAGCTTGAGCAGGAACTGTTTTACCTCAAGACGACCCGCGAGAAGGAAGTTGCGGAACAGATCAAGGAAGCACGTTCTTTCGGCGATTTGTCCGAGAACAGTGAATATGATGAGGCCAAGAACGAGCAGGCAAAACTCTATGGCCGTATTGCAGAGGTCGAGAATATTCTTGCCCATGCTGTCATCATTGACGATACGGATGACAAGAGCGGTCTGATCAGCCTCGGCTGCACGATCAAGGTGCTGGATGTGGAAACGGGCGATGAGGAACTGTACGCCATCGTTGGCTCGCAGGAGGCAAATCCCATGGAGTGCCGCATTTCGGATGACTCTCCGTTTGGCCGTGCCATGCTCGGTCACAAGGTGGGCGATATTGTCGAGATTGAAGCGCCCGCAGGTTCGATGCAGTATAAGGTTCTGACCATCGAAAAGTAAGCATAGACAAGGATTTACGCGCAGACATAAGAGGAGTAGGGTATGGAACAGGAAATCAAGAATGAAGTATCCGTAAGCGATCAGATTAAGATTCGACATGAAAAACTGGCGCAGATGAAGCAGGAGGGGCTTGACCCGTTTGTTATCACGCGCTTTGATACCACGTCCGACAGCCGCACCATCCGTGAGAATTTTGACGCGATGGAAGGTCAGCCGGTCGTCATTGCGGGCCGCATGATGTCCAAGCGCGGCATGGGTAAGGTCTCGTTCTGTGACATTCAGGACAACACCGGCCGCATCCAGCTGTACGCGCGCAAGGATGAGATGGATGAGGAGAACTATAACCGCTTCAAGAAATTTGATATCGGCGATATCGTCGGTATCGACGGTGAGGTATTCCGTACCCAGCGCGGTGAGATGAGTGTGCGCGCAAAGAAGATTACGCTTCTGAGCAAGTCGCTTCTTCCGCTGCCCGAAAAGTTCCACGGTCTGCAGGATAAGGAACTGCGCTACCGTCAGCGCTATGTTGATTTGATCATCAACCCCGATGTCAAGCGCAACTTTGTTATCCGCTCGCAGTTTATCAAGTTCATGCGCGATTATCTGGATAACCGCGGCTATATCGAAGTCGAAACGCCCGTTCTGAACACCATTGCAGGCGGCGCTGCTGCGCGTCCGTTCATCACGCATCACAATACGCTCGATATCGACATGTACATGCGCATCGCAACCGAGCTTC
>JAZUCN010000064.1:0-4180 GCA_045639205.1 Oscillospiraceae bacterium
CTGTATATCGGCATTTCGGGTACCCTGCAGGGCGAAAACACGCTCGTGCTCATCTGCTCGATGGTCTGCGGCACCTTGGTCGGCACACTTGTGGACATCGACGCCGCGCTCACGCGCCTCGGCGATACCATCTCCGCGAAATTTTCAAAAAAGGGCGGCAAAGTCAGCCTCACCGAAGGTTTCGTCACCGCAACACTCCTGTTCTGCGTAGGCGCGATGGCAATCGTCGGCTCGCTTGACTCGGGTCTTCGCGGCGAACACGAAACGCTCTTCATCAAATCTCTGCTCGATATGATTTCCTCGTGCATGCTCTCGGTCACACTTGGCATCGGCGTGATGCTCTCGAGCGTTTCGATTTTCATCTATCAAGGCGCCATCGTCCTGCTTGCCCAGCTTATT
This sequence comes from Oscillospiraceae bacterium, assembly GCA_045639205.1. Lineage (GTDB taxonomy): Bacteria > Bacillota > Clostridia > Oscillospirales > Oscillospiraceae > CAG-170. The sequence continues at coordinate 400 of JAZUCN010000064.1, forward strand.
GCCCCCCTGCTGACCGATACCATCATCGCAGAACTCACCTGCTGCGGCTCTGTCATGATCATCGCGCTGAGTCTGAACATGCTCGGCTTCTCGAAATTCAAAATCGCCAATTACCTGCCCGCTCTGGTATTCGTACCGCTGTTCTCGTGGCTGTTCTCGCACATTCCCCTCTGATATGAAATATAAAAGCGCACCCCGTTTGGGGTGCGCTTCTTTTTTATGCTCAAATCTGTTCGACCGCCATGCGCTCAACATACAGCAGATTTTCATACTGCTTCATATAGGCGGCAAAACCATCGACATCTTCCTTGGTCGGCTCAGCAATTTCGCTCTGTGCGCGCGAGAATACCCGCTCATCGAGATACTCTTCCAAACTCTGCGCCTCATCTCGGAACGCGCGATAAGCCGCGAGCAGTGCCATGCCATAAGGACCGCCCTCGCCTGCCGTCTGCATACTGCAAACCGGTACGCCGACCGCCGCGGCAAGATACTTTGTGCCAACACCGCTCGTCTTAAAATAGCCGCCGTGGCCGAGCAGACGGTCAATTTTCACGCCCTCTTGTTCAATCAGAATATTCAGCCCATGCTTGAGTGTCGCCAGCGCGGCATACAGATGCGCGCGCATAAAGTTTGCAAGCGACATCTTCGCCTCGGGGCGCCTTACAAACAGCGGACGACCTTCGGTAAAGTGCGTCACATGCTCGCCCGAGAGATAGTTGCACGCGAGCAGACCGCCGCAATCGGGCTCTGCCTGTAAAGACGTGCGGAAGAGGGTTTCATAGAGCCTTCCCATGTCCACGTCCTGCCCCATTGCCTGCATCACCTGCGCGAAGAGTTTCACCCAACTATCGATGTCGGACGTACAGTTATTGCAGTGCGCCATGGCAACAGGCTTTCCGCTCGGTGTGGTAACCATGTCGATCTCTTCATACACGCGGCTGAGCGGCTTTTCCAGCACAATCATGCCGAAAATGGACGTACCTGCCGAAACATTGCCAGTACGCGCGGCAACGGCGTTGGTCGCCGTCATGCCCGTGCCTGCATCACCCTCGGGCGGACACATCGGGATGCCTGCGCGAAGCGTGCCTGTCGGGTCAAGCAGACGCGCGCCCTCTTCTGTCAGCACACCCGCGTCCGCACCTGCGGGCAGAACGCGCGGCAGGATATCCCGCAGATTCTGCGTAAAACCATGCTTTTTGAGTTCTTCCTGGAAAATCACAAGGCGTTTTTCATCAAAATCGCACTTTTCGCTGTCAATGGGGAACATGCCCGAAGCCTCGCCCACACCCATCACGCGCAAACCTGTCAGCCTGCGGTGGATCATACCTGCAAGTGTGGTGATCTCCGCAATGCGGCTGACATGCGCCTCGCCGCGCAAGATCGCCTCAAACAGATGTGCCGTGCTCCATCTTTGCGGGATTGCGAAATCGAGGATCTCCGTCATGCGCTTCGACGCGCGCTCGGTCATGGTGTTGCGCCAGGTACGAAATGCCGCCAGCTGATTGCCCTCGGCATCAAACGGCAGATAGCCATGCATCATGCCCGATACACCGATCGCGCCAACGGATTCCAGTTTCACGCCATAGCGTTTTTGCACATCGTCTGCCAAATCGCGATAACACGCCTGCAGACCGGGGATGATTTCATCTTCATGGTATGTCCAGATACCATCTTCGAGCCTATTTTCCCACTGAAAACTGCCCGAAGCCAGCGGCGTGTGGCTCTCCCGATCGATCAGCACCGCCTTGATGCGTGTCGAGCCGAGTTCCAGACCCAACGCTGTCTGTGCGCTTTGGATTGCCAGTTCGGGTGTCATACTGCCGCCCCTTTCTTATTCCTGCGTAAACTTGTAAATCGTCGTCTGTGTATAGACATCGCCTGCTTTGACGATGGAGGTCGGGAAATTCTCGTGGTTCACTGCGTCGGGATAATGCTGGGTCTCGAGGCAGAAGCCTGCATGCTTGTCGTAATACACGCCGCCCTTGCCCGTCTGATTGAGGAAGTTGCCTGCATAGAACTGCACGCCTTCCTGGTCGGTAATCACCTGCATGGTGATGTTCGTCTTGGGAGATGTCACCTCAACTGCCTTGCGAAGACCACTGCCTGTGAGGCAGAAGTTGTGATCATAGCCGCCATAGGGCGCAACGATACCGCCGCCAATATCGCGGCCGATAGGCTTTTCCGTGCGGAAATCCATGCAAGTGCCGTCAACTACAGGTAACTCACCCGTCGGGATAGAAGCCGCATCCGTCAGCGTGTAGCGGTCAGCATCCATCTGCATCACATGATCCAAAATCGTGCCGCCATCCGCACCGCCGAGATTAAAGTAGGTGTGGTTCGTCAGATTGATAACGGTGTCCTTATCGGAAACCGCACGATAGTCGATGCGAAGCGCACAGCCATCGACGATCTCATAGCGCACTTCAACATCCACATTGCCGGGGTAGCCCTCTTCGCCATCGGCAAGGCGCGCAGTAAAGACAAGCGCCTGTCCATCCATGCGATACGGCAGAATCTTCTTATCCAAGCCCACCAGCCCGCCATGGAGCTGATTTTCGCCCTCATTGGCCGTCAACTTATAGGTAGTGCCATCATAGGTGTACTTTGCCCCACCGATGCGGTTGCCGTTTCTGCCGATAGCCGCGCCAATATAGCCATCCTTCGTGCGGTACTCCTCCAGCGTGTCATAGCCGAGACACACATCATGCACCTTGCCGTCCTTATCTGTAAAGAGCAGACTCTGTACTGTCGCGCCATAACTCAAGATTGTCGCCGAAAGACGCGCGCCACCGATGGTGATCGCCTCTACCTCGCCGAGTTCACAAGTGCCAAATTTACGGATTTTCGCCATAAGAACACCCTCCTTTTTCATTTTTTCTTATCGTATCATAAAAGTATATAGCAGGCAAGCAAAATGCCTTTTGGCAAAAATCAGCGCTTCTATTGACAAATCTTTCCGCTCTTGCTATATTAACTGTATCAGTACGGTTAGTACAGTTGTAAAGGAGGGATTCCCCCTTGATCTCGATCAATTACCGTGATGCACGACCGATCTATCTACAGGTCAAAGACAGTCTTCGCAGACTCATCATGACAGGTGCGATGCCGCCGGGCACAAAACTTCCGAGCGTGCGCGAGCTTGCCGCATCTTTGGCCATCAACCCCAACACCATCCAGCGCGCTTACCGCGAACTGGAAACCGAAGGCTATATCCTATCCATCGCAGGCAAAGGCTCCTTTGCCGCAGAACTCACGCACATCGACCGCTCTGCCCTGCAGACCGCTACAGCCGATTTCCTGCGCGCGGCAAAGACCCTGCAGGACATGGGCATGCGCGCGGAAGAACTGCGCCTGCTGCTCAATGACATTCAGACAAAGGAGTGATTGAAATGATTGAAGTACGTGATTTAACCAAAACCTTCGACGGCTTCCGTGCCCTTGATTCTCTGTCGCTCACTGTGCCGCGCGGCTCAATCTACGGCCTCGTCGGACCGAACGGCGCGGGTAAAACCACGCTTATCCGCCACCTGACGGGCGTCTACCGCCCCGACAGCGGCAACATCAGCATCAACGGCCTTTCCGTCTATGAAAACCGCCCCATCAAAAGCCGCATCGCCTACATTTCCGATGACCTCTACTGCCAGGGCGGCGAGAGCATCCGTGATATGATGCGCTTTTATAAAGCCATTTACCCGCGCTTTGATACCGCACGCTACGAACAACTCAAAGAGGTGTTCAACCTCGACGAGAAACAGCCGTTCCGCCGTTTCTCCAAGGGCAT
>JAZUCN010000065.1:0-2268 GCA_045639205.1 Oscillospiraceae bacterium
GGCATCCGAGACGCAAACTCTGATTCAAACGATTCAGCCTGATAACCACCGCGCCTGCGCTGATGCACCATCGGTCTATCTCATGCAGAATGTCACTTGTCCTGCAATTCTGGTCGAGTGCAGTTTTCTGTCCAACGATGCCGATGCGCGCCTCGTGCAAACCAATACACAGCAACTGCGATTGAGCGCTGTCTTTTGCAGTGCCATCTCATCGTATATTGCGCAAAAGGGGACTACCAATGAAGTCTAAACAAGTTTTCTATTGTACATCCTGCGGTAATGAATTTCCGCGCTGGCAGGGTCAGTGTCCTGCCTGCGGCGCATGGAACTCGATTGAAGAATTCACACAGAAATCATCAAGCTCCAAGCCTACAGCGCTTCGACAAAACCAACCAAAGAAACTTCTTGACCTCGACACTGGGTCGGAGATTCGCTTCTCCACAGGCCTTCTTGAGCTTGACCGCGTGCTTGGCGGCGGGGGAGTCAAGGGCTCACTCGTCCTCGTCGGCGGCGCGCCCGGCATTGGCAAGTCGACCTTGCTTTTGCAAATTTGCGCCCACCTTGGTGCCTCGCAAAAAATCCTCTACGTTTCCGCTGAGGAAAGTGAGCGCCAGCTCAAACTCCGCGCCGAGCGCCTGCAGGTAAAAACCGAATCGCTACTCGTCATCTCCGAAACAGACCTCAGTGGGATTGTTGATGCTGTCGATGCCTGTGTACCCGATATCATCATTGCCGACTCCGTGCAGATGCTCCGCTGTGAGGAAAACACATCCGCACCTGGTAGCATCTCGCAGGTTAAAGACAGCACCATGATGCTCATGCAACTTGCCAAGAGCCGCGGCATCACCGTCTTTGTCGTCGGTCATGTCAATAAGGACGGCGCCATCGCAGGCCCTAAGGTGCTCGAGCACATGGTCGACTGCGTGCTGTATTTTGAAGGCGAGTCCGCCAGCAATTATCGCATCCTGCGCGCGGCAAAAAACCGCTTCGGCTCAACCAATGAGATTGGCGTCTTTGAAATGTGCGAGCATGGACTTACCGAAGTGCCGAACCCATCTGAAATGCTTTTATCCGGAAGACCCATCGGAGCCCCCGGCACCTGTGTTGCCTGCTGTATGGAAGGCACGCGCCCCGTGCTTGCAGAAATTCAGGCGCTCGGCGCAAGAACAAGCCTCAATGTCCCGCGCAGAACAACAGACGGCTTCGACTTCAACCGCGCGAATCTTCTGCTTGCCGTCATGGAAAAACGAGGCGGACTTAACATCGCTATGCACGATGCCTATATTAATGTCATCGGCGGTCTGCGCCTTGACGAGCCTGCAGCAGACCTCGCACTCGTCCTCGCCGTAGCCTCCAGCTTCCGTGACAAGCCCATTGACAGCCAGACAACCGCCATCGGCGAAGTTGGTCTTACAGGCGAGGTTCGCGCCGTCACCGCGCTTTCACAGCGCCTGACAGAGGCTGCTCGCATAGGTTTCACACGCTGTCTGATTCCTCGCCATGGTACCGAGCAGATTCCTGCGCCCGCAGGCATGGAACTCATCCGCGTGCGCAATATCCGCGAAGCCATCGAATTTGTCCTGTAAATATAAGAGGGGAGTACACCTATGAAAATCGATGCCCTGTTGCAGACCCTGCACGTTGCCGAACGGCTCAAGGATGCCACACGCCATTGCTATACATCGGGCGGCCGGCATGAATCTGTTGCCGAACACAGTTGGCGCATGGCGCTGATGGCATATCTGATCAAAGACGAGTTCCCCGAACTGGATATGGACAAGGTCATCCTTATGGCCATCATCCATGACCTCGGCGAGGCTTTCACGGGTGATATTCCCACATTTTTAAAGACAGAGGCTGACTCGCAGAAAGAAGAAGACCTGCTCACCGCATGGGTCAAGACACTCCCGCAGCCGTTTTGCGATGAGATGCTCTCGCTCTACGCCGAGATGGAAGCGCGCGAAACCCAGGAAGCCAAACTCTACAAAGCACTCGATAACCTTGAGGCGGTCATTCAGCATAACGAATCTGACCTGTCCACCTGGATCGAGCGTGAGTTTGCTCTCAATTTGACCTACGGCAATGATAAAGTCGCATTTTCCGATTATCTGACCGCGCTTCGAGCCCAAATCCGCCGCGAAACGGAAGAAAAATACCGCGAAGCAGGCATCTCCGTCAGCGAACAAGCTTAAATATACAAGCTTTTATGTATATATGCATATTTCTTGCCGAAATACTCGCATGAATTGTGCATATTACTTATAAATC
>JAZUCN010000066.1:0-2587 GCA_045639205.1 Oscillospiraceae bacterium
GATGTTGATCTGATTATGGCAAACGCAACGCCCGCTCTGCAGGCCGCGGTTTCCGCAACACTGGATATTCCCATCCTCGGCACGTCCGTCACGGAATACGGCGTTGCACTGGATATCGAGAATTTTGACGGCACGGTTGGCGGCAACGTTTCCGGCACGTCTGACCTGGCTCCGCTGGATCAGCAGGCACAGATGATTCTCGACCTCGTTCCCGATGCAAAGACCGCGGGCATTCTGTACTGCTCGGCTGAGGCAAACTCCGTTTACCAGGCAGAGGTTGTCAAGAACTGCCTGACCGATGCCGGCTTGACGGTCAACATCTACACCTTCGCTGACTCGAATGATGTTGCCGCTGTTACTGCAACGGCTTGCGAAGAGAGCGATGTCATCTACATCCCGACCGATAACACTGCCGCTTCCTGCACGGAGGCGATCAACAATGTTGCTGAGCCCGCAGGCGTTCCCATCATTGCAGGCGAAGAAGGCATCTGCAAGGGCTGCGGCGTAGCAACGCTCAGCATCAACTACTATGACCTCGGCGTGACCACCGGCAAGATGGCCGCGAAGATTCTGACGGGCGAGTCCGACATCTCCACGATGCCCATCGAATACTTCCAGAACCCCGTCAAGAAGTATGAGCCGACCCGCGCCGCTGCGCTTGGTATCGAGATCCCCGAAGGCTACGAGGCGATCGCAGAATAATTAACACGAGAGAAATGAGGCTTTTGCCATGGCTTTTTCCGCGTATCTTAGTTCCCTGAATGTATTAAACCTGTTTTCGAGAATGCCTGCCGCGGTTGCGCAGGGCTTTATCTGGGGTTTGATGGCGCTGGGTGTGTTTATCACCTTCCGTCTGCTCGATATTGCCGATTTGACCGTTGACGGCTCGTTTGCAACGGGCGGTGCAGTGTCTGTTATGCTTCTTCTGGCAGGCTGGCCCGCATGGGCGGCTTTGCTGGCGGCATTGGTTGCAGGCGTTTTGACCGGACTTTGCACAGGCCTTCTTCACACCAAGCTTGGCATTCCTGCCATTCTTGCAGGTATTCTGACACAGTTCTCGCTGTACTCAATCAATCTGCGCATTATGGGCAAAGCGAACCAGACGGCAAGCATCAAAAAGTTTGGTATGCTTTGGGAAGCAGAAACAAACGGAAAAGGCTTCCTGCTGTCATCTCTTCACATTCCGCAGGCGATTGCGGTTGGTGTTATTTTGGCGGCGATTGTCATTGCGCTGTCGTACTGGTACTTTGGCACCGAGCAGGGCAGTGCGATCCGCGCGACGGGCTCGAACCCCGCGATGAGCCGCGCGCAGGGCATCAACATTGAGACGATGAAGGTCATCGGTCTTGGTCTTTCCAACGGCATGGTTGCATTGGCAGGCGCGCTGATGACCCAGTTCCAGGGCACGGCGGACGTCAGCATGGGTCGTGGCGCGATCGTTATCGGTCTTGCGGCGATCATCATCGGCGAGGTGCTGTGTGACGCAATCTTCAAGAAGGGCTGCAACTTTGCCATTCGGCTTGCGTTTGTGGTGCTTGGCGGCGTTGTTTACTACATCGTCATGGTCATCATTCTGTGGCTCAAGCTTGACCCGAACGATTTGAAACTGTTTACGGCAATCATCGTTGCGATTTTCCTTTCCGTGCCGTATCTGCAGAAGCAGGCGAAAAGTTCGTTTGCGCATGCAGGAAAGCACAGTGCTGATGGAAGGAGGGACGGCTGATGCTGCGAATTGAAAATGTATGCAAGACGTTCAATCCCGGAACGGTCAATGAAAAGCAGGCACTCAAGGATTTGAACCTGCATCTGAAAGAAGGCGAGTTTGTCACCGTTATCGGCGGCAACGGCGCCGGCAAGTCCACGATGCTCAATGCTGTTGCAGGCGTATGGCCTGTTGACAGTGGCGGCATCTACATTGACGGCGAAGACGTCACGGGTATGCCCGAATATCGCCGCGCGCGCCTGATTGGCCGCGTGTTCCAGGACCCGATGATGGGCACGGCGCCCAATATGCAGATTGAAGAAAACCTCGCGCTGGCGTATCGCCGCGGCAAGAAGCGCGGTCTGCGCTGGGGCATTTCGCAGGCGGAGCGCACGGAGTATCGCGACCGCTTGGCAAGCTTCGGCTTGGGTCTTGAGGACCGCATGACAGTGAAAGTTGGTCTTTTGTCGGGCGGTCAGCGCCAGGCACTGACGCTTCTGATGGCGGCTTTGCAGACGCCGAAACTGTTATTGCTCGACGAGCACACGGCGGCACTTGACCCCGCGACGGCGGCGAAGGTTCTCGAACTGTCGGATCAGATCATCCGCGAGCATAAACTCACGGCGATGATGATCACGCACAACATGACCGATGCCATCCGTCACGGCAATCGCCTTATCATGATGGATCGCGGCCGAATCGTGCTGGATATCTCGGGCGAAGAAAAGATGAAGCTGACGAAGGCGGATCTTCTGGCGCAGTTTGCCGAAAAGGCTGGCGTGCAGGAGGAAACCGACGCGGTTTTGCTCTCATAAAACAGACAAGAACGGCTGTTTCTGTGGAAACAGCCGTTTTTCTGCGCAAACATGGGAGAAATGGGGAAAT
>JAZUCN010000067.1:0-4005 GCA_045639205.1 Oscillospiraceae bacterium
CTGCTGCGAACGCCGCTGATTCCGAACATCACCGACACGCAGGAAAATCTGCGCGCGGTGGAAAGTCTGGTCGGCAGCAGCGATCGGGAGAAGCTTCCGTATAACACGCTTGCAGGTGCGAAATACAACATGCTCGGCATGGAGTTTTCTTTAGACCCAAAATAAAACGAAAAATCCCGCATCGGTTTTCCGATACGGGATTTTGTTGTGCTTTAGCAGTTATTCTGCGGCGGTTTTCTGCAAGAAATTGCTCAATGCGCAGTATTTTTCAAAGCCTGCACGATAGCCCTCTCGGTTGGCGGGGTTCGGGGTGTATTCCTTGTGCTCTGCGAGGGAAACAAATGTGTTGCAAGCCTCGCGATAGTTGCTGTACATCCCCGCGCCGACCGCGGCAATGATAGCCGCACCGATGGGCGCGATATCTGCCACATCCGAGGTACGAAGCGGAAGCCCTGTGATGTCGGATACGGTCTGCATCCAAAGCGGGCTTCTTGTCGCGCCGCCAAGGGCGGTGAGCTTGTCAAAGGCAAGTCCTTGCTGGCGAAGCGTCTGCACCATGAGGTTAAACTCATATGCAACGCCCTCTAAAACCGCGCGCACCATGTGACCTCTTCCGTGGGCGAAATCGAGCCCATGGAACGTGCCGCGCATACTGCTCCATGTGGGATAGAGTGTGCCGCCGAGATACGGGTGGAACATCAAGCCGTCCGAGCCTGCGGGAATGTTCTGCGCAATCTCGGTCAGAGAATCGTAACTCGTCTGCTCCGCGTGAGCGGGGTCGGTGAGCACACTGTTTTTCAGCCACTTGAACGCCGAGCCGCCCGCAGGTGTATAGACGAAGCTGGCATAATTGCTGCCGACGATGTGCTTGGCAACGGCGGGATAACTCTTGGATTCAAACATCGCGTCTTTTGTGATGTTCATCAGCACCCACGAGGTGCCTGTTGAGAGCATAGCGTCGCCCGGCTCGTGCACGCCTGCGCCAACTGCCGCGCAATACTGGTCCTGCGCGCCCGCGTAAACGCGGACTTTATCGCCAAGACCGAGCAGCTTTGCTGTATCGGGACGGACATAGCCGAGGAATGCGCCGCAGGGCACGAGCGTGCCAAGCTGAGATTTTTCGATGCCTGCAATCTCGAGCAGTTCATCGTCCCATTCGCCCTTTTCTACATTCAAAAGCTGCAAGTTGCCCGCGCTGTTGACATCGGTGTAGTATTCACCGACCAGCAGATTCGTGACGCAGTCAGAAACATTGGCAAAGATGAGGTCCTTCGTCTGCTCAGGCATATCACGGCGCAGTTTGCAGATCTGGATGAAGTTAAACGAGGGGCTGAGTTTCCAGCCTGTCTTGCGGTAGAAAATATCCTCGCCATATTGCGCAAGCAGATCGCGGCACTCCTTATCACAGCGCGTGTCGAGCCACGAAATGGCGTTGCCAAAAGGTGTGCCGTCCTTGTGCAGCGGGACGAGCGTGCCGCTCTGCACCGATACGCACATGGCTTCCACCGCGTCATTGGCAGGAACTTTCTCTGTGCATGCGCGCACCGTCTGGATAACCGCGTCCATCAGCACCGTAATATCCTGCTCGACATAGCCGGGCTGCGGATATGAACACGCATAGCCCTGGTAGCTGTAATGAACAATCTTGCCGTCATTGCTCAGCAGGATGGTTTTTGTGCCGGTTGTGCCGATATCAATACCTAAAATCATAGTGTATCTCCGATCTTGTGCTTGCCTGCCAAGGCAGGCGGGGCATTATTCGTCAAAAATCTGGCGCAGATGCTTGATCGAAGCGGCAACGCCTTCATAGACGTTCTCGTCTGTGTCTTCGTATGCCGGGCAGAATTCCATGTACTGCACGCTGTCTTCCAGGCCGTTGCCCTTGAGCACATCCTGGATCAGATCAAGCGTTACGATACCTTCGGAACGGAAATCCCAATGGCGGTCCCACAGACCGTCGGTCTGCTGCAGATGCATGTCGCCAATGTAGGGGCGAAGTTCCTTGATCCACAGGTTCATATCGGCGATTTCCTTCATGAACGGCTTGCACAGCATGTGACCCCAGTCCAGGAAAATCCGCACAGGAATGTCGGTCTTGCCTTCCAGGTCCTTCATCAGCTGCAGGGAATCTTCAATGCCATGGGGGAACTCGGTGAACAGGGGAACGGGCTCGACCTGGATCGATTCGACACCCTGCTTCTTGCCGTGTGCCGCCAAACGGATGAGGCGTTCTACGGTTTCGTCATAGATGGCCTTTCTGCGTTCGGGATCGTAAGCATCGCGGTGCGTATAGCCGCCGACGGAGATGCCGAGCGCCTTGCCGCCAACAGCCGCGGCCAATTCCAGCGCGCGTGCGTGATAGACTTCTACCACATCGCGGATGCGCTTGTCGTGTGCGAGGAACTGCGGCATCGCATAGGCAGACATACCGCCAAACAGGGAGTCAAAGCCCAATCCCTTTTCGGCAAATGCTTCGCGGTAAGCGCGCGCCAGGTCCATGCGCAGCTCTTCCGGCCACCACGGATCTACAAAGTCGAGGTTAAACTGAAAATACTTCACACCAAGACTGGCGCAGACTTCTGCCAATTCCTTCGGGTCCTGCCAGCGTTTTGCAGCGAACGAGAGATTTAAGCCAAGCTTCATGTTGCAGATTCCTCCTTATTTTCATGTTGCAGTTTCTTCTGTCTTTCAAAGTCTGCCTTGCGTTCGTTGCGAGCCTTGACCATCGCGGTGATGGAGCTGAACGAAATGGCCAGAACCGTAACCACACCGCTGACCGCAGACTGTACGTACATGTTGACACCGAACAGAACGATGGCGTTCTGAATGACACTGATAACTGCCGCGCCAATGAGCGCGCCAAGCGGGCTGCCGATGCCGCCCGTCAGCGAAACGCCGCCGATGACGGACGATGCGATGGAGTTCATGGCCCAGTTGACACCGATGCTCGACTGCGCAGAGCCAAGACGGGCAACATAGAGCATGCCTGCCATTGCGGAGATGAAGCCTACGATGGAATACAGCAGGATGCGGATGCCGTCAATCTTGATACCGAGCAGAGCCGAGGTTTCCTTGCTGTTGCCAATGGCATAGACATAGCGGCCAGTGCGCGTCTTTTTGACAAAGAACAAAATTGCCGCGAGAATCACGAGCGTGATGATAAACGGAACGGGGATATAAGCCAGGCTTTCTTTGCCGAGGAAGTGAATTTCTTCGGGAATGTTGGGGATGGCTCTGCCCTTGGTTACCGCAAGAACAACACCGCTGTAAACACCGCTCATACCAATCGTTGCGACCATCGCGTTGAGCTTCAGCTTCGAGATGATCAAGCCGTTGAGCGCGCCAAGTGCCGCACCGATGAGCAGCGCGAGAACGAACGAGAGATAGGGGTTAACGCCCCATTCGACCATCATCAGACCGCCCATAACGCCGCTGAGCGTTGCGATGTTGCCGACCGAGAGGTCAAGCTCGCCGATCAGAAGCAGCAGCGACATGCCGACAGCCACCATGCCGATAAAGGCAAGGTCACGCACGAGCGACTGGAGATTGAAGAGTGTCAGGAAGTACTCCGAGCCGACCGACACGATGATGATCATGCCGAGCAGAATCAGAGAGATTGCCGTTAAACTGTTGCCCAGAACCTTCTCGCGGAAGCGCTGGAATTTTTCATTGGGTTTCTTGTTTGCTTTCAATGTAGTGCACCTCAATTCGACGGAATCTGCTGGCCGATCATCGCGCTCATCAGACTCTCTTTCTCTGGATTTTCCGCAAATTCAGACACGATCTGCGATTCGTGCATCACGAGGATGCGGTTGCAGCAGCGCAGGATCTCGTCAAGCTCGGACGAGACGAAAATCACGCCAAAGCCATCCTCTGCGAGCTTTTTCATCAGCTTGTAAATTTCAAACTTCGCGCCAACGTCAATGCCCTTGGTCGGTTCATCAAGGATGATGACCTTCGGGTCAGCGAGCATGGAGCGGGCGATGATGGCCTTCTGCTGGTTGC
>JAZUCN010000068.1:0-2884 GCA_045639205.1 Oscillospiraceae bacterium
CTCACGGCTTGTTTCGGCGCGGATACCGCAGATAGTCTGCGGCTCAATCACAGTAAAACTGGCTTCTCCGTCTGTGTCATATGTGCACGAGAGCGAAAACTGCGACACAGTGTCCGTATAATCGACGGTAATATCCGCCACAAACGAACAGGCGCCCGCGCTGAGCAGCGCGCTTCTGAAATCAAGCGCCTGCTGCATAGCACTTCCACCAGCCGAGCAACCCGAAAGAAGCATCACAAGAGTCAACAAAACCGCCAAGATTTTCCGCGTCAAAAGAGCACCCTCTTATCGTAGTAGTCGCGGAATACACTGCAAAAGGTCCTCTGGAATCATACCATACTGCCCGATTCTGTCCGCACACAAATCCCCTGCAGCGCCATGAATCCAAGCGGCAGCCGCCGCGGCTTCAAGCGGCATGATGTTCTGTCCGAGCAGGCTTACAAGAACGCCTGCAAGCACATCCCCACTGCCGCCTGCAGCAAGACCGGGATTTCCTGTATGGTTGCAGTAGACACGCAATCCATCGGTAATGATGGTTTTTGGGCCCTTGAGCAAAACGACAGCATTGGTCTGCTTCGCCATTTTTATTGCCTGTTCAACGCGCTCGCCCGCACACAGATTGCCGCCCAAGCGAGCAAATTCACCGTCATGCGGCGTGAGAACAACAGGACAAGTACTTCCGCGCAGAACATCTATATGTGCGCAGATGGCATTTATGCCGTCGGCATCCAGCACAACAGGAACGCGGCAGGTCTTGAGCAAGCGCGAAACAACCGCCGTCACTTCCCCACCCGTTCCAAGTCCGGGGCCAAGAAGAACCGCATCCATGCGTTCGAGCATCGGCTCAATTTTCGAAAACGCCCGCAGGGTCATTCTGCCCTCTTCATCGCACGGAAGCGGAAAGACGATTTGCGAGATGCACCGGCTCGCGCAGATCGGATAAATATTCTCTGGAACACCAAGATAGACGAGCCCACTGCCCGTCCTCGATGCGGCTTTGGCGGCGAGAATGGCCGCGCCCGACAAACCCGTACTGCCGCAAAGAAGCAACACGCGTCCATAGTCACCCTTGTGCGTGTCGGGCTTTCGTGCGGGCAAAAGTCGGTCAACCAGTTTCCAACTCGTCTGCTTCGCAATCCAGCGCGCCTTCGCCACTTGCCTCATCCTTTCGTCTTTTTTTGTATTATAGGTCATTTGGCGTAAACAGTCAATTTTTAATCTTGCGAAACGTAATTACTTATGTTATTATGTGTGCGATATGCAAAGGCAAGGACCGAGTTGTCGTTTATTCACAAGACAGCCAAAGAGAGGACGGGGGTGCTGTGATCCGTCTGCTGTCGGATAAAGGGCTTTCCCTCGCGAGCTGCGCGCTGAAGGATAGTAGGACGCGTCGGGTGACTCCGTTAAAGGTTTCAAGTGCGCCTTCGGGCGAATAGCGGGTGGTACCGCGGAAGCAGGTCTTTCGTCCCCTTTTAAGGGATGAGAGGCTTTATTTTTTTGTATTATCAACACAAAGGAGTTTTGATTTATGAAGCAGCAGCTTGAAAACATCCGTCTTGAAGCGTTGCAGGCACTCGATGCCGTCAGCGATTCTGCGGAACTCGAAGCACTGCGCGTGCGCTATCTCGGCAAGAAGGGCGAACTGACCGCCGTTCTGAAGATGATGGGCAAACTCACCGCAGAAGAGCGCCCTGTGATGGGCCAGATGGCAAACGAAGTGCGCGCAATCATTGAAGAAAAGATTGACGAGGCAAAGGTCGCGCTGAAGGCAAAACAGCTTGAAGAGCAGTTAAAGAGTGAAGCGCTCGATGTCACCATCCCCGGTGAGCCCGTTAGCCTTGGTCACCGTCATCCGATGAACCTCGCGCTTGATGAGGCAAAGGAACTGTTCATTTCCATGGGCTTTGAAGTTCTCGATGGTCCCGAGGTTGAATTCGCAGACTATAACTTCACGCGCCTGAACATTGAAGAAAGCCATCCGTCGCGCGACCGCAGTGACACGTTCTATATCACTGAAGACGAAAAAGTCCTGCTTCGCACGCAGACGAGCCCCATGCAGATCCGCGCCATGGAGCGCATCAAGAATCCTCCCATCCGCGTGTTGGCTCCCGGCCGCGTGTTCCGTAAGGACGAGGTCGACGCAACGCACTCTCCGATGTTCCATCAGATTGAGGGTCTTGTCATCGACAAGGGCATCACAATGGCTGACCTCAAGGGTACGCTTGAGACCCTCATCAAGGCGATGTACGGCGCAGATTCCGTCATCCGCTTCCGCCCGCATCACTTCCCGTTCACCGAGCCCAGCTGCGAGGTTGACGTGCAGTGCTTCAAGTGCAAAGGCGAAGGCTGCCCGACCTGTAAGGGCGAGGGCTGGATTGAGCTTCTTGGCGCAGGCATGGTGCACCCGAAGGTCCTCGAAGGCTGTGGCATCGACCCGACCGTTTACTCGGGCTTTGCATTCGGCATCGGCCTTGAACGCATGGCGATGCGCCGCTTCAAAATCAGCGATATGCGCATGATTTTTGAAAACGACATCCGTTTCCTCTCGCAGTTCTGATAGGAGGTTACACGTATGAATATTTCGAGAAAATGGCTCCGTGAGTTTGTCGACATCGAAGCTACAGATAAAGAATATGCCGAGGTCATGACCATCGCAGGTCAGAAGGTCGAAACGACCGAGC
This sequence comes from Oscillospiraceae bacterium, assembly GCA_045639205.1. Lineage (GTDB taxonomy): Bacteria > Bacillota > Clostridia > Oscillospirales > Oscillospiraceae > CAG-170. The sequence continues at coordinate 2,682 of JAZUCN010000068.1, forward strand.
GCCTCGACGAACAGATTAAGAATGTTGTGGTGGCAAAGGTTCTGTCCATCGTCCGCCACGAAAATTCCGACCACATGTGGGTCTGCCAGATGGATATCGGCACGGGCGAACCTGTGCAGATCGTCACTGGCGCGCAGAATGTCCATGAGGGTGACCTCGTTCCTGCGGCACTTCACAATTCGTATCTTCCCGGCGGCATTCAT
>JAZUCN010000069.1:0-7702 GCA_045639205.1 Oscillospiraceae bacterium
GTACAGCCGCGCACCGATGTGCTAAAATAACGGCAGAACGAAACGGGGAGGGAAGACCATGAAACTGCTGCTGCACGCCTGTTGTGCTCCATGCGCGAATATGCCGATCGACGCCCTGCGCGCGGCAGGACACGAACTGTCTGCTTATTGGTATAACCCCAACATTCACCCCTTCACCGAATACCGAAGCCGCCGTAACAGCCTCACGGACTATTGCGCAACGATTGACCTTCCCATCATCCTGCATGATGATTACGGCCTGCGCCCGTTCGTGCGAGAGGTGGCACAGGATATTGACGGCAGATGCGTCAAATGCTATGAAATGCGCCTGTTCTCCGCCGCGAAAACCGCAAAGGAAAACGGGTTTGACGCCTTTACATCCTCGCTTTTCATCAGTCCCTATCAAAATCATGAGCTGATGCGCGATGTTGCCTACCGCGCGGCAGAGGAATTTGGCGTGCAGTTTTATTATGAGGACTTCCGCCCCATGTTCCGCGACGGACAGACGCGCGCAAGAGAACTCGGCTTTTATATGCAGAAATTCTGCGGCTGTGTGTTCTCCGAGCAAGAACGCTACCAAAAACCCAACAAAATATTGCGATAAAAAAAGCACTTCCGAAAGGAAGTGCTTTTTTGTTTTCCTTATGCCTTAACCTCAACGAGTTCATATTCCTGTACGCCGAGGCCAATCTTTGTACCGTGCTCCACCGCATCACGCCAGCAGGTGTTTACATGCGTGGCACAGAAGCGGTCATCCATATGCTCATGATGCTGGTCGGTGATCACACTGCCGGGCATAACCGGCTGACGGTTAACGGCGTCTGCACAGGCGCAATCAAGTGCAACAGGGTCAAACGAAGCAAACATACCCACATCGGGCACGATGGGCGTGTCGTTTTCCGCATGGCAGTCGCAGTTGGGCGAAATATCACGCACGATGGAAATGTGGAAACTCGGTCTGCCGTCAAGAACTGCTTTGGTATATTCGGCGATCTTGCAGTTGAGGATCTTCACGCTCTCGTCCGATTGCGGCTCAACGGCATCGACGGGGCACACCGCGATACAGCGACCACAGCCGACACATTTGTCCTCGTCAATCACGCACTTGCCGTCCTTGATCTGCGGGGCATCATGTGCGCAGATTTTTGCGCACGCGCCACAGCCGATGCACGGATCCTGCAGCACATAGGGCTTGCCGCTGTAGTGCATTTCCATCTTGCCCGCGCGGCTGCCACAGCCCATGCCGATGTTCTTCAGCGCGCCGCCGAAGCCGGCCTGCTCATGTCCCTTGAAATGTGTCAGCGAGATGACGATGTCCGCATCCATCACCGCGCGGCCGATTTTCGCGTTCTTGACATATTCGCCACCCACAACGGGCACATCGATATCGTCCGAACCCTTGAGTCCGTCGCCGATGATGACCTGGCAACCCGTAGACAGCGGGCTGTAGCCATTTTCATACGCGGTGTTCATATGTTCAAGCGCATCCTTGCGGCTACCGACATAGAGCGTGTTGCAGTCAGTCAAAAACGGCTTGCCGCCGCGCTCTTTGACCATGTCGGCCACGACCTTTGCGTAGTTCGGACGCAAAAACGCGAGATTGCCCAGTTCGCCGAAGTGCAGTTTGATGGCAACGAACTTGTTGTTAAAATCAATCTTGTCAAAGCCTGCCGCGGCGATGAGTTTTTTCAGTTTGTCGAGCTGAGAAATGCGGCCATGCGAGCGGAAATCGGTAAAATAAACCTTGGAAGCGGTCATAATCATCGTGTTCCTTTCCTATGTAGTCACCTCTATTATATCTGCATACGTGTGCGCTGTCAATTTCCGATGCGCGCGATGGTAAACAGGTAGTTCAGCAAACTGAACCCTGCCGTAAATGGGCGCATAAAATTCCAAAATCCGACCCCGCGCAGATTGTACTGCGAGATGAGCCGATACTTTGCCAGCGCACTGCGCGCATCCTCAAACCAAACCTCGTGCACGGAGCCGTCCGATGCCGTGTAGGAGTAAAACGGCGTCTGCGCGTCCTCGTCAAACTGAATCTCTGCGCCGACGGCAATCGCGCGCCGCACCGCCGCTTCGTTTCCAAAGAGCTCCGCGCGCGTGACCCCGGGCTTATACGGAATTGTCCAATCGTAGGCGTAATTTGGAAACCCGAGCAGTAATTTTTCGGCTGGTACGCGCGAGAGCGCATACTGCACCACCTGCTCAACCTGCCGAATCGGCGCGACCGCCATCGGCGGACCGTAGGTATAGCCCCACTCATAGCTCATGAGGAGCAGAGCGTCGGAATTTTCGCCCAACGCCGCATAATCATGCCCCTCGTAGAGAATCCCTCTTTGCGTGTCCGAATTTTTTGGCGCGAGCGCTGTGATGAGAATGCCGCCCGCGTTGTTGACTTCCTGCCGCAGGATTTGCACGAACTGCGCATATTCCTGCGCCAATTCTGCACCAAGAAACTCGAAATCCACATCCACACCGCCGTATCCGCCCGCGACCATCTGCCGCGCGGTGTTCTGCGCCAGGGTGCGCATCGTTTCAAACGATGCAAACGCCTCCTGCGCCCGTGCCGTGGAGAAACTTCCGTCCTCGGTCAATGTCGACAGATGCAAAAGGGCGCCAACGCCATATTGCCGCGCGAGCGAAACCAGCGGCGCATCGTTTGGCGCAATCAGCGTACCGTTTGCCGTAAAGCCATATGTAAACGGCGTCAGCCACGTCGTAAACGGTAAAATCCCGCGCAACACCGAAATATCCACATTCGGATACGCATAGCCATTGACCTCCACCTCGCGTGAGCGGTCAGATTCCAGGCGCAAAACAATCGTCTGCCCGGGATAGAGCGCGCTGGGTCCCGATAGATTCGGGTTGTTCCGCAACAATTCTAAAATTGGCACAGAAAATCGCTCAGAAACAGACGTGAGCGTGTCACCTGCACGCACAGTGTAGACCGCCTGCGGCCTTAAAATCAGCAAACTCTGCCCCACCGCCAGCCGATACGGCTCGCGCAGGCCGTTATACCGCGCGATGAGTCCCGGCGAAACGCCGTATTCCTGCCCGATGGCATATAAGCTCTGCCCGGGCGCAACTACATGGATCTGCAAATCAGCCACCTCCCCCACGAAGTCTATGCGCCGCGCACGCCGCTTGTGCATGGACAGGAAACCTGCTATAATCAAAAAAACAGGAGGTGATGGCGATGCCTTGGACACTTGGCGCATGGGGCGCGCTGTTAAAAAGCGAAACCCAACTGCCCTATTTTAAGGATTTGCAGAGTGCGGTCTGCGCGGCATATGAATCGGCAACCGTTTACCCACCGCAAGAAGAACTTTTCTCTGCCTTCCACCTTACGAGCCCGGAACAAGTGCGCGTCGTCATCCTCGGGCAAGACCCCTACCACGAGCCAAATCAGGCGCATGGGCTTGCCTTTTCTGTCAAAAGCGGCGTCACAATGCCGCCGTCACTGCGCAATATCGGCAAAGAACTGCTGGACGATGTAAACCTGCCGCTTCGCGACGGATGCCTCATCCCCTGGGCAAAGCAGGGCGTCCTGCTACTCAATGCCGTGCTCACAGTTGAGCAGGGAAAGGCGAACAGCCACCGCGATTTTGGCTGGCAGAGATTTACCGATGCCGTTTTTGCCAAACTTTCCGACCTCCCCCAGCCGATCGTGTTCGTTCTTTGGGGCGCGCAGGCACAGAAAAAGGCGGCCGTTGCCGCAAATTCTTCCTATCCGCGCCTGGTTCTGCAAGCGCCGCACCCAAGTCCTTTGAGTTCGTATCGCGGCTTCTTCGGAAGCAAACCCTTCTCGCAAATCAACGCCTTTTTGCAATCGCATGGCGAGATGCCCATCGACTGGCAGATATAATATAAAGCAAGTGTTTGCATATAACAAAGCCTCCCTCGGATGAGGGAGGCTTTTGTTTTTTACAGAGTGGGCTGATTTGCCGCTTCGATGATCTGCACGAACTTTTCGGGAACGAGCGAAGCACCGCCGATGAGGCCGCCGTCGATATCAGGCTGAGCCAGCAGGTCGTATGCATTCTTCTCATTCATCGAACCGCCGTAGAGGATGGAGATCGCGCGGGCGATCTTTGCGCCATACAGCTTGCGGATGACCGCACGGATGTTTTCGCAAACTTCTTCTGCCTGCTCGGGCGTTGCGGTGCGGCCCGTGCCGATTGCCCAAATGGGTTCGTAGGCGATGATGACCTTGCGGATCTTGTCTTCCGACACGCCTGCAAGACCTGCCTTGATCTGCATGGTGATCCACTCGGTGGTGATGCCGGTCTCGCGCTGCTCGAGCGTTTCGCCAACACACATAATGGGAACAAGACCATTTTCCAGAGCGGTCATGACCTTTGCGTTGACATCCTTGTCCGTTTCGCCCATTTCACGGCGCTCGGAGTGGCCGATGATGACATACTTACAGCCTGCGTCAACGAGCATGTTTGCCGCGATCTCGCCCGTGTAAGCGCCCGAAGCGTTGGCGTTGCAGTTTTCAGCGCCGATGCCAACACGCGTCTCGCGCATGGCGCGCACAGCGGCGGGGATGCAGACGGCGGGCACGCACAGTGCCACGTCACACCATCTGCCCTTGGGCATGATGGACTTGAATTCGGTCATAAAAGCCTTGGTCTCGCTCGGCGTCTTGTTCATTTTCCAGTTGCCGGCGATGACGGTCTTGCGATACTTTCTGTTCATGATATGCACTCCTGATTTCTATAGATAATCAAACGATAATTATTTGTCCTGCAGGCAGGCAATACCCGGAAGTTCCAGACCTTCGAGGAACTCGAGCGAAGCGCCGCCGCCGGTGGAGATGTGGGTGATGCGGTCAGCAAAGCCGAGCTGCTCGCATGCAGCAGCGGAGTCGCCGCCGCCAACGATGGTGATGGCATCGGAATCCGCCAGAGCCTGTGCAACAGCGATGGTGCCTGCTGCCAGCGTCGGGTTCTCGAAAACGCCCATCGGGCCGTTCCAAACAACGGTCTTTGCAGCCTTGACAGCCGAAGCAAAGAGCTCGCGCGTCTTTTCGCCGATGTCCATGCCTTCCATGTCAGCGGGGATCGAGTCAACCGAAACGGTCTTGACTTCGATGGGAGCGTCGATGGGGTTGGGGAAGGGATCTGCAACAACGGTGTCAACAGGAAGCAGCAGCTGTACGCCCTTTGCCTCTGCCTTTGCCATCATTTCCTTGCAGTAATCGACCTTTTCTGCATCAAACAGGGACTTGCCGATGCCGTAGCCCTTGGCAGCGAGGAAGGTGTAAGCCATGCCGCCGCCGATGATAAGGGTGTCGACCTTTTCGAGCAGGTTGTTGATAACATTGAGCTTGTCGGAAACCTTTGCGCCGCCCAGGATGGCAACGAAGGGTCTTGCAGGATCAGCCAGAGCCTTGCCCATGATGCTGATTTCCTTCTCGATCAGATAGCCGCAAACTGCGGGCAGATGATCAGCGACACCTGCGGTCGAGGAGTGTGCGCGGTGTGCGGTGCCGAATGCATCGTTGACAAAAATGTCAGCCAGAGCCGCCATCTTTGCAGACAGTTCGGCATCGTTCTTCGTCTCGCCCTTTTCAAAGCGGGTGTTCTCGAGCAGCAGCACTTCGCCGTCTTTGAGTTCAGCAGCCAGAGCCTGTGCGCTTTCGCCCACAACGTCCTTTGCCATCTTGACGGGCTTGCCGAGCAGTTCGGACAGACGGTCAGCCACGATCTGAAGGCTGAGTTCGGGCTTGACTTCGCCCTTGGGCTTGCCCATGTGCGAGCACAGAATGACGCGAGCGCCGTTGTTTACGAGATATTCAATCGTCGGCAGAGCCGCAACGATGCGCTTGTCGCTGGTGATGACGCCTGCTTTGGTCGGCACGTTAAAGTCGCAGCGGCACAGAACGCGCTTGCCGCGAACGTCGATGTTTTCTACGGATTTCTTGTTGTAGTTCATACAGTTCCTCCTTGAATTTCACAGCTTTCGCTGTCTTTCATCTTCCCCTCCTGCAGCAGGTGGGGAAACTCCAGCTGCCGCAGTGCTTCAAATACACCTACGGCAACAGAATTGCTCAGGTTTAAACTCCGCGCTTCGGAGCGGATGGGAATGCGCACGCAGTCATCATAATGCGCGGCAAGAAAATCCTCGGGAAGACCCTTTGTCTCTTTTCCAAAGAACAAATACGTCCCGTCGGGATAGTCCGCCTCGGCATAACTGCGCGGCGCTTTTGTGGAGAACAGGCGCATGACCTGCACATCATTTTTTGCAAAAAAATCATCGAGGTTGTCATATACGCGCACATCGACAAGCCACCAGTAATCGAGACCCGCGCGCTTGACGGCTTTTTCCGAGATGTCAAAGCCGAGCGGGCGAATCAGGTGCAGAACACTGCCCGTTGCCGCGCAGGTGCGCGCGATATTTCCGGTGTTGGCAGGAATTTCCGGCTCAACGAGAACGATGTGCAGCATAGCAAACCTCGCGCGATGAGAAAGCGCAAAAAACGAAGATTTTACCCACAAATGCGAGTATTCCTATTCTATGACAAAACATCAAAGATTTCAACAGAAAAAATAGAGAAAAAACGGACTTTTTTCTAAAAAAATTTCAGTTTTTCACAAAACAAACGCCCGAGCACATTCGCATAGAATGCACTCGGGCAATTTTGCTCGCTTATTCCAGTTCGTCGAGCGTCAGGCGGAAGCTCTCGAGGAAATGCTCCATAAAATAATCCAGACACGGAAGGTTCATCTCGCGAAGCGAGCGCTCGGTCTGCTTCGCGGCGGCCTCAAACTCGCAGTTGCCTGCCTTGAGCTCTTCAATACATTTAATATAAGCAGACAGTTTATCTGCCGCCTTGACGATGGTTTTTACCGACTCGTCCGATTCAAACAGCAGAGGCCGATATCCGCTTTGCAATTCATTGGGAAGTAGACCAAGCAGCTTTTCACAGCTGATTGCCTCGACTTGCTTGTAAGCCTTGCGGATTTCGGGGTTATAATATTTAATAGGTGTCGGAAGATCCCCTGTGAGGATTTCAGACGCATCGTGGAACAAAGCCGCCGACGCGCAGCGGTCGGGGTCGGCCGTGCCGCCTAAAATTTCGCGGTCGATCATCGCAAGCCCGTGCGCCAAAACCGCCACCATGTGGCTGTGCTCCTGAATATTCTCCTGGAAGGTGTTTCGCATCAAACCCCACCTGCCGATATAACGCATACGGGAAATGAGCGCAAAAAAGCGATGCTGCATAGCATTTGCTCCTTTTTTCTTTTTTTTCATGATAGCACACTCTCCCATAAAAAGCAACGAAAGCCTCCCCCCGTGGCGCTCCCTCTGAGAGAGCTGTCTGCGCAGCAGACTGACAGGGCATTACCGCTCTTGCGTTATACCTATTTATATAGTATCATAAAACAAACATTCCGCACGAAAGGAGATGCCCTATGGCCAAAATTCTCGTCGCCATGTCCGGCGGTGTCGACAGCGCGGTGTGCGCGGCGTTGTTAAAGCGCGCGGGACACGAGGTGTCGGGCGCGATGATGCAGCTGCATGGCGCAGCCGAGCAGGATATTTTGGATGCCAAAGCCTCTGCCGAGCGCCTGGGCATCGACCTGCATGTCTTTTCCTGGCAAAAAGAATTTGCTGAACTCGTGCAAAAGCCTTTCGTTGAAACCTACCGCGCGGGAAAAACGCCCAATCCCTGTGTGCTGTGTAATAAGAC
>JAZUCN010000070.1:0-7194 GCA_045639205.1 Oscillospiraceae bacterium
CTTTTCCATTTCCTGCGCGCGTTTAAGCACCGAGATGCCATCGAGCTTTGCCAGCATCAGGTCCAGAATAAGTATATCGGGTTTAGCGGCAGCAAGCAGTTCTACGGCTTTTGCGCCGTCGTTTGCCATGCCGACCACTTCATATCCAAAGGATTGTTCTAATGTCTTTTTCAGATGTTCACAGAATTCCTCATTGCCATCGGCAATCAAAATTTTGACGCGGTTGTCCATACAGTCCTCTCCTAAAAATGAATTTGCTTACCCCGTCAGGCACATTTCAAATCATCGCTGCGACAACATCAATATAACACGATTGTGCATATTCTGCAAGGAGAAATAGGGAAAAAATGGAAGAAACTTCTCGAGCGTTTTCGACATAAAATGTCGCATTTCGAGCGCGATTTTCGCTTTGCGGCAGGATGTGTGTCAATCAGTCAAAATGCTTCTGTAAAATCGGAAGCAGTTCCAACAGGTCAGAAATCACATAATCGCACCGCTCATCAGCAGACTCTTTTTTGCCATAGAAGCAGGTGGGGATGCCTGCGTTTCTGCCGCCCTGCATATCGGAACTCAAACTGTCACCAACCATAATCGAGCAGTTGCGGTATTCCTCACCGATGACAGCAAAAACAGCATCATAAAACGCCTTGTCGGGCTTGCGGAAGCCGACCTGCTCGGAAATGAACACATGGTCAAACAGGTGTTTCATGCCCGATTTGTCGATGCGCGACTGCTGGGCAAAGGCATCGCCATTCGTGACTGCGCAGACCAAATACTTTCCATGCAGAGCCTCGAGCAGTTCGCGGCAGTTGGGCATAAAATGATAGCCCTGCGCAAGCCCCTGCACATAGGCGGCGTTCAGCGCGGCAGGGTCAGCCTCGAGACCGATTTCTGCAAGATACAGCCGAAAACGCTCATGGAAGATATCCTCCTGCTCAATTTCGCCGCGTTCATATTTGCCCCACAGCATATTGTTGTAGACCTCATAGTGATGGAACTGCTCGCGCGTAAAATCAAAGCCAAGCGGCTCAAATACGCGCACAAGCGCGGCATAGGAGCTCTCGCGGAAGTCAAAGAGCGTATTGTCAATATCAATCAAAACAGCTTTGTAAACCATAGCAACCTCGTAAACTTTTTTACCATTATAGCGCGATTTATGATATAATGCAAAAGGATTTCAGCACAAGGAGAAAAACACCCATGATTGCACAAATCATTGCACAGGAACTTGGATGTGCGGTCTCGCACGTAGAGAATGTTATCGCCCTGCTTGACGAGGGAAATACCATCCCGTTTATCGCGCGTTACCGTAAAGAGGCGCACGGCGCGATGGATGATACAGCGCTTCGTACACTCGAAACGCGCCTGCAGTACCTGCGCAATCTCGAACAGCGCAGAGAAGAGGTGCGCGGTCTGATTGACGCGCAGGAAAAGCTGACGGATGAACTCTCCGCCGCCATAGACGCGGCAAAGACACTGGCAGAACTGGAGGACATTTACCGTCCGTACCGCCCGAAGCGCCGCACCCGTGCGACCATTGCGCGCGAAAAGGGACTTGAGCCCTTGGCGGATGTTCTGATGGCGCAGGCGGCCGATATGAAAGAGCCGCTGGAACTGGCAGGGGAGTATATCAGCGAGGAACACGGCGTTCTGACCGCGGAAGATGCGCTTGCAGGCGCAAGCGACATTCTTGCCGAGCGGATTTCGGACGATGCCGATATCCGACGCCAACTGCGAAGCCTCATCGCAGGCAAAGCAAGCATTATCAGCAAGGCGGCAAAGGAGGAAGACTCTGTTTACCGCACTTATTATGACTTTGCACAGCCACTTTCAAAACTGCAGAGCCACCAGATTCTTGCCGTCAATCGCGGCGAGCGCGAGGGCTTTGTTAAGGTGTCCATTGAACTTGACAGAATGCAGGCAATCTTGTGCCTGCGTCGCGCTGTGGTGCGCCCTGGAAGCCGCGCAACGGCGTTTTTGTGGACGGTGTGTGACGATTGCTATGACAGACTGCTTTGGCCGAGCATGGAGCGCGAAACGCGCAACCTGCTGACCGAACGCGCCGAGCAGAGCGCCATTTCGAACTTTGCCCTTAATCTGCGCCCGCTTCTCATGCAGCCACCCGTCAAGGGTCACGTTACCATGGGTCTTGACCCCGGATATGCCCATGGCTGTAAGGTCGCGGTCGTTGATGCCACGGGCAAGGTGCTCGATACGGCGGTTGTCTATCCGACCTTCAGTGAGCGCAAGAAGCTCGAAGCGATCGACACACTCTCCAAGATGATCAAAAAGCACGCAGTTGAGCATATTGCTATCGGCAACGGCACAGCCTCGCGCGAGACAGAAGCGATGACCGTCGAGCTCATCCGCGAGGTTGGCGGCGTTTCGTATATGATCGTCAACGAAGCAGGCGCATCCGTTTATTCTGCCTCGAAGCTCGCGGCAGAGGAGTTCCCGCAGTTTGATGTCAATCTGCGCTCGGCGGTCTCCATCGCGCGCCGTATGCAGGATCCGCTCGCAGAACTCGTCAAAATCGACCCCAAGGCCATTGGCGTCGGTCAGTATCAGCACGATATGCCCGAGAAGGAACTCGACGCGGCGCTCGGCGGCGTAGTCGAGGACTGCGTGAACGCGGTTGGTGTCGATATCAACACCGCATCGCCATCGCTTTTGAAGCAGGTGTCGGGCTTGAGCGCAGTGACGGCAAAGAATATCGTCACTTACCGTGAGGAAAACGGCGCGTTTACCGCGCGGGCACAACTCAAAAAAGTGCCCAAGCTCGGCCCGAAAGCCTTTGAGCAGTGCGCGGGCTTCCTGCGCGTGCCCGAGAGCAAGCAGGTGCTTGACCGCACAGGCGTGCACCCGGAATCCTATGCCGCGGCACAGAAACTTTTAGAGCTTTGCGGCTTGACCCTCTCCGATATCGGAACGCCTGCGCTTGCAGGACTTTCGGAAAAGGTCGAGGCGCTCGGATGGCAAACAGCTGCAGAGCAATGCGCGGTCGGCGTGCCGACCCTTCGCGATATCGTAAAAGAACTCATCAAACCCGGTCGCGATCCGCGCGATGAACTGCCCGCACCCATTTTGCGCACGGATGTGCTCGATATCAATGACCTCAAACCCGGCATGGTGCTTCGCGGCACGGTGCGTAATGTCATTGACTTTGGCGTGTTCGTTGACATTGGTGTGCACCAGGACGGCTTGGTGCATATCTCACAGGTGTGCAACAAGTTCATCAAACACCCGTCCGAGGTGCTGAGTGTCGGCGATATTGTGCGCGTATCCGTCCTTGAGGTCGATGTCAAACGCAAGCGCATCAGCCTCACCATCAAAGGCGCTCCCAAGGAATAAGAAAAAGCTCCGTCTTATGACGGAGCTTTTTTATTACAGAAGCGAAAATAACTGAATCAGGCCATAGACAACGGGCTGATGCGTAAGATAAATCCACAGCGAGTGTCTGCCGCAGAGGCAGAAGAACCGAACAAGAAAGAAATCCTTCGGAAAATTCGGGAAAAGCGTTTTCTTTTCCCCGTAAAGGATTCTTCCAAGCGCGCAGCCGAGCATATACCAGCCAAGGTGCGGAAGCAGGGGAAAATAGTCGCCCGAGGTAAAATCTGCTCGAATAAGTCCAAGCGGAAACAGCCAGTTTGCCTCGACGCGCACAGTCGTAAACACATAACCGAGGATGACAAAACAGATGCCAACGGTCAGCAGTGTCTGCGTCGATGCCTTGCGGTAGACAGGGTAGAGAAGCATGCACATGCCGAGCAGATGCAAAACGCCAAAGCGCACGACGATGGAGCTATCCGCAAGACCGAGTCTTGCCATCACCCATGTGATGAGTGTGATGAGCATGCCGCAGGAAAAGACGATACTGCCGCGAAGAAGGCTCTTTGAGCCGAGCGTGATGCTGATGCCCGAAATAAGGACGAAAATCACGCCGCCATACTGCTGGATAAAAGTATAAACAGGGGAAAAGACAATCGGCAGACCTAAGAAATAAACAAGGTCAAACAGAAAGTGAATCACCACCACGCACAACACGGCAAAGCCGCGAAGCGCGTCCAGTTCCCAAATTCGTTCTTTTTTCATTCAGCTGTGTTCTCCTGCTTTTCCATACGAGCGGCTTCTTCCTGCTCCAAAACACGGTAGGCAACTTTGCCGACCAGCGTTTTGGGAAGCTCTTGGCGGAATTCAATCTCTCGTGGCATGGCATATTTTGCGATGCGGCTTTGGCAGTATTCCCAAATTTCCTGTTTGACCGCCTCGCTCGGCGCAATGCCCGGGCGGAGCACGATAAATGCTTTGACCTTCTGCACCTTATACGAGTCTTTGACACCAATCACGCACGAGAGGAGGACTTTTTCATACCCATCGATGATATTCTCCAATTGACTCGGATAGACATTGTAGCCCGAAGTGACAATCATACGCTTGATGCGCTGGCTGAAATAGACAAAACCGTCCTCGTCCATCTTTCCAAGGTCGCCCGTATGCAGCCAAATGCGCCCGTCGCCGTGTCGCTTGAGGGTCGTTGCGGTTTCGTCCTCGTTATTCATATAGCCGTTCATCACGCTCGGACCGCTGATGCAAATTTCGCCGTCCGTGTTGGCATCGAGTTCCTCAATGGTATCGGGCTGAACGATTTTGAAATAGGTGTCGGGGAAGGGGACACCAATCGAACCCTCGCGATTATAATCTGTCGGCGTCAGACAGCAGGCAGTCACACACTCGGTAAGACCGTAACCCTGCCGAATCTGCACCGAGGCATTATGCGCCTGGAGGAAGGCGTCAACTTTCTTTTTCAGTTCGATGGACAAACTGTCGCCGCCGCAAAACACGCCGCGCAGGCACGAAAGGTCAGCGCCATTCAGTTTCTCTGCACGCAAAAGCGCCTCAAACAGCGTCGGAACACCTGGGATGATGTTTGGACGCTTTTTGATGAGCAGATCCGCGTAGGTGTCGATGTTAAACTGCGGCACGAGGATGCAGGTTGCGCCGCCAATGAGTGCGGTGTGGATGCCGATACCGAGTCCAAAACCATGGAAAATCGGCATTACGGAGAGCATTGTCATGCCGTTAATCGGCGCAAAGCCGCTTGCGGCAATGGTCTGCAAACCGAGTGCGTTAAAACTGTAATTGCTGAGCATGATGCCCTTGGTCGTGCCCGTTGTGCCGCCCGAGTAGAGAATCACGGCGCATTCATATGCCGACGAGGCGTTTTCAGGAAGCGGCAGATCGCGCTTTGCGCCGATGCGCAAAAACTCGCCCCACCACAGATAATTGCCGTTTTTCGGCGGCGCGGGATATTTGCGTGCCTTGGTAAGGCTGTAACCGAGCGCCAAATGCGGCAGTAGTTCGTCCTGAATTTTAGCGACAATCAAGGTGCATCCATCATCGCCAACAGGAAGAACAGAAGCGACCTTCTCATAAAATTGGTCAAGGGTCAAAACCGCCTTGGAATCAGAAGATTCCAAATAGAATTTGATTTCTTCTGCGGCGGAGAGCGGGTGAATCATGTTCGCGATTGCGCCGATGCGGCTCAAAGCATAGAAACTGTCGACTGCCTGTGGGCAGTTCGGCATGCAGATGGTAACTCGGTCACCCTTGCCGATGCCGATTGCCAAAAATGCTTTGGCAGTCTTTTCGATGCGCGCGAGAAACGAAGCGTAACTTGTTCTCTTGCCCATGAATTCATACGCGGCATTCTGCGGGAATTTCTTTGCCGTCTGCTCGACCATCTCATAGATGGACAGCAGAGGGTAGTCAAGATGGTGCGGCGTATCGCCGTAATATTTCAGCCAAGGGGCGTTTGATGAGAGACCCATCGTATCATCCTTTCCTAACAAGGATTATCCAAATGGATGTTTTTTAGCCGCTTAACGGCTGAGCAGTTTTGCAATCCATGTGCGATGGACATACATTGCGCCCTTCGGGCAGAATTCCTGACAGCAGAAGCAGTGAATACACTTACTGCGGTCAATCTGCGGCAGGTTGTTCTTCATTGTGATTGCCTTTGCAGGGCAGATGTTTGCGCATTTCTTACAGCCAATACAACCCTTTGGTGCAACTTTGGGGTTCGGAGTGAGCACTCTGGTGATGAAAAAAGTGCAAATTTTACCGAAAATACCGTTTCCGCCGTATCGGAATGCGGTGGATTTTTGCGCTTTCGGGGCGTGGAATTCCGAAACGATCAGGCTCTTTAAGTCGCCGCTGATGGTGAGTTCCTCCGCCGTCTGCGGAATGAGTTCGCGCTCAAATGCCGCCTGCAAGGTCGGCACATCCGCGCAGGAAAGACCCAAAAGTTTTGCGCACGCGAGGTCAAGTTTGTGCGGCGAAGGAGCGGCGGCAATCGCGCCGATCTCAATGGGCGTACCCTTGGTCGGGCCGTTTCCCTCCATGCCGACGACTGCGTCACAGATGCAAAGGCGGGGCTTAAAGTATTCGGCCAAATCGACCAGCATATTCGCAAAATCCTCTGCTTTTGGGTATTTGTAGTGATATTCGGGCTTCATTGTTCCCGGAATGACACCAAAAAAGTTCTTCGCCGCGTTGGTCATTGCCATCATGCCGTGGCTTTTGAGTTTGCAGAAATCGATGACGGCATCCGCTTTGTCCAGATACGCAGTATATGTAAAACTGCGCGCGACAGCCGCTTCGGGGAACTGCGCTTCATTTTGCGAGAAGTCCTGATTGAGCTCGGCGCCAAGCTGTTCGCATGCGCGAAGACCCGTCACATCATAGACATGGTTCAGGTGCGCGGCATTATAAAGGCCGCCGGGGCTGTCACCGATAATGACGCGCGCGCCGCGCTCTTTCAGCGCCTCGACAAGCGCGCAAAGAAGTTCCGGATGCGTGGTAGCCGCCTCTTCGGGCTTCATGGCGGCAACAAGGTTGGTTTTAATCGCAATGCACATGCCCTCAGAAACCCAATCAAGACCGCCAAAGGGCGCAAGGACTTCTGCCAAAGCGCGCCTGCAATCGGCAGGATCATAGGTAGCGCATGCAACAATACTCACATCAATAGACATGTTGACTCCTCCATTGGATAGCATTTCTTTATTTATATCACATTCGCCTTACGATTTCAAACATTGCCATTGGAGGTAAAAAAGAAAGGCTCTGCAGAATCAGCAGAGCCTTTCGCGTTACCAGTTGTACCGAACAACTTCTCCGTCAATTTCCCATTGCGCG
>JAZUCN010000071.1:0-5740 GCA_045639205.1 Oscillospiraceae bacterium
ACGGGGTTGGAGTCCTCGGTCTTCAGACCGGCATACTTGCCGGCATAGTCGGTGTGACGGCCCTGATCGTCCACGGGTACCACCATATCGATGCCGTAGCGCAGGCAGGTCTGATAGTCATCAGCACCGAAACCGGGCGCGGTATGGACGCAGCCGGTACCGGATTCCATGGTGACATAGTCCGCCAGCACCAGACGCGAGGTCTTGGGCAGGAACGGATGGTTTGCCAGCATGTTTTCAAAGAACGCACCTTCGTGCAGTTCTACGATTTCAAAGGTTTCCACGCCGCCAACGGACATGACCTTGTTTACAAGCGCCTCTGCCATGACGAGCAGCTCGCCCGAGGGAACCTTCACGATGGCATAGCTCTCGCGCGGGTTGAGCGCGATAGCGAGGTTGCCGGGAAGCGTCCAGATGGTGGTCGTCCAGATGACGAAGTGCAGCTTGTCCTTCGGCAGATGCGAAAGCTTGCCCATGTCGTCATTCATGGAGAACTTGACATAGACCGTCGTGCAGGGGTCATCCTGATACTCGATCTCGGCTTCTGCCAGAGCGGTCTCGTCCTTCGGGCACCAGTAAACAGGCTTCAGACCCTTGTAGATGTAGCCCTTTTTGTACATCTGACCAAAGACCTTGACTTCTTCTGCCTCGAATTCCTTGCTCATGGTCTTGTACGGATGTTCCCAGTCACCGACAACGCCCATGCGCTTGAAGCCGTCCATCTGGCTGTCGATATAGTTCTGCGCGAACTCTTCGCAGGCAGAGCGGAACTCTGCCACAGGCATGGTCTTGTGGTTGAGCTTGTTCTTCTTGATGATGGCAGACTCGATGGGCATGCCGTGGTTATCCCAGCCGGGGATATAGGGCGTGTAGTAGCCGCGCATCGCGTAAGAGCGGACGATGAAGTCCTTGAGCGACTTGTTCAGCGCGTGACCCATATGAATATTGCCGTTGGAGAACGGAGGGCCATCGTGCAGGGAGAACAGGGGCTTGCCCTCGTTTTTCTTCAAAAGTTCGTTGTACAGGTCCAGTTCCTGCCACTGCTTGAGCATATCGGGCTCGCGCATCGGCAGACCCGCGCGCATCGGGAAGCCGGACTTGTTCATGTTGAGTGTCTGTTTGTATTCCATACCTTGACCTCCAAAGTGTAATGTACAAAAAAACCGCCCTGAAAAATCAGGGCGGATGACCGCGGTACCACCTGAATTCCCGCAAATTGCGGGCGCTCGTGCTTCTGTAACGGGAAGTCCCGTCCGAGCCTACTGGGAAAAATCCGTTCGGTCGGCCGCTCCGAGGTGATATTCTGTGCTTGTGCGCCACTGCCTCGCACCAAACGGCAGTTCTCTTTGCGCGCGAGGCAGGCACATACTGTCCTCATCGTTGCATTTACCGTAGATAGTCTACTCAAAAAGCGTGAGTTTGTCAACATTTTTGGGCTTTTTTGCAAAAAAACCCTGCTCTTTTTGCATGAAGAAAGAGCAGGGTTGCATGCTTTTCGGAGAAAAAGTTGTATCAGTCGCCGGTGGGGTTATAGTTCTTGCCGAACTGCAGGTCGGTGAACTTGATGGTCGCGCTCTCGGGATGAGAAACCGGTGCGGCGACGACGGGCTCGGGCTCTTCTTCAACCGTGCCGACGAGCTTGCCGAGGTTCTCGGAAATTTCTTCGGCGATGGCGGCTTCCGACTGCGCCAGACTCGGCTCCTGTTTGCTCCAGTCAAACGGCTTTTCGCGCACAGGCTTCTTTTCTTCTTCGGCTTCCAGGCGCAGATCGCGCGTTTTGAGCGTTTCCAAAAGCGCAAGGTGCGCTTTGATGTCCTGCTCGATGATGTCGATGAAGTTCAGAGCCGTCTGCTTCGCGCAGGCAAGGCGCTCGTCTTCTTCGGCGATGAGTTCGTCATTCTGCGCGGCCTTTGCATTTGCATACATCTGCTCGCAAGTCTTCTGCGCTTCGGCAATCATCTTTTCGCCTGCGGCGCGGGCACTTGCCAGTTCCTGCTGCACGGCGGCTTCCTGCTCGCGCATTTCCTCGAGTTTGTTAACGACCATTGTGAGTTTTGCGCGCAGGGCTTCGTTTTCCTTATACAGGGCGATATAGTCCTCGGTCAGCGGCTCGAGGAAAGCATCGACCTGCTGCATATCATAGCCGCCAAAGACGGCCTTGGCAAAGGTTTGTTCCTGAATTTGCTGCGGTGTAAACATCTTCTGTTCTCCTTCCGATTGCTTACAGATAAAGACCGCTGTTTTCCAGCTCGTCAATCAGATCGCCGACGATGCCGACGTTGTACGGCGTGATGATGTAGGTGCGCAGGGCGATTTTCTTAATCTTGCCGTCGAGCGCGTAGGCACAGCCCGAGAGGAAATCGACCAAACGGCGGGCAACATCCTTGTTGGTGTTTTCCAGATTCAGCACGACCGCGTGCTTGCTGCGCAGGTGGTCGGCGATGTCGGAAACATTGTCAAAGGTTTCGGGCTTGACCAGCACGACCTGCATCTGCGCGGTGGTGTGGATGTTGACGACCTTACTGCTGCCTGTATTCTGACGGGTCGAAGGTGCGACAGTGAATTCGGTATCGAAATCGGACGAAGCGGTGCTCTGCGAGGCACGCGAAGCGCGCGCGGGGCGAGAAGCGGGAGCCTCTTGCTCAAAATCGTCAAACTCCTCGTCTTCGCTGTACGGACGGGTCAGCTTCTTCAGTTCATCCATAAATCCCATAGTGGTATCCTCCAAGTTATCTGTATCAGACAGAGTAATTTCTTGCGCCGAAGATCGCGGTTCCCACGCGAATCATCGTGCTGCCCTCCAAAATGGCATCAGCATAATCATCGCTCATACCCATAGACAGGCATTCCATAGACACATTATCGTATTTTTTGCTCTTTATGTCAACAAAAAGGTCATGCATTTTTGCAAAATATCCACGATTTGTGCCGTTTTCTTCACACACGGGCGGAATTGCCATGAGGCCGCGCACGCGGATATTGGGATAGTTGGACATCTGCCCGCAGACGGCGAAAACCTCGTCCGGCGAGAAACCTGCCTTGCTTTCTTCCGCGCCGATGTTGACCTCGAGCAGGATGTCCTGCACCACGCCGCGCTTTTGGGCGGTTTTGTCGATGCAGGAAAGAAGTTCCATGCGGTCGACAGATTCGATGAGGTCAACGGTACCGACGAGGTATTTGACCTTGTTGGTTTGCAGTCTTCCGATGAAGTGCAAAGGCGCGCCGTCATAGGCGTGTTCGGCGTTTTTTGCCGTCAGTTCCTGCACGCGGTTTTCCCCACAGCAGTCAACGCCTGCCGCGATTGCCTCGCGCACAGCGGCGGCATCGTTCATCTTTGTTGCCGCGCAGAGCAAGATTTCGCGGACATCACGGCCTGCCTGCTCTGCCGCACGCGCCATCGTTTCGCGGATGGCGGCAATGTTTTCTGCGATGCGGCTCATTGGCTCACGACCTTTCCATCATACAGGTCTTTGGCGGTGACGATGATCTCGTCGCCCGGCCAGAGGTTGCCTGTCTTGCTCTTGTCGAGTTCTACAACATAGCTCTCGCCATTGTCGTGCAAGATGGAGATGGGCTTCCACTTGGCGTTTGCGCCCTCGAGAATATAGACGCCTGCCTGCCCATCTTCGTCGACGCGGACGGCCTGCTTTGGCACGCGCAGACCCTCATAGGTGGCAAAGACGATGTCTGCTGACTGCTTGCGAAGCTGGGTGATGTTCTGCATATAGCGGTTACACGAGAGCACGAGCAGGCGTTGTCCTGCCTCGTTTTGCCCCACGCGCTCGACGCGCATATCGAGTTCATCATAGTAATCGCGCGCGAAGGTGACGCTGACGCGGTCACCCTCGGAAACGCCCTTGAGTTCTGCGGCGGGGATGGTAGTGACAAAATACCACGTATCGCCGAGGATCATTTTGCCTGCGGCATTCTCGGGCACGCCTGTGGGCTCAATATCGTCATAGGTCGCCGCACGCAGGGTTTCCAACTTTTCGGGCGTGAGGACGGTTTCATATCCGTCGACCGTGGAGGAGAAACAGCCCGCTACGGGCGCGGGAATGTTCTTGGTGTCCTGCTCGGAGGCTGTCTGCAGGAAGGCAAGTTCCTGCTCGGCTTCGGCAAGCTGGCGCGAAATTGCCTCGTCGTCTTCTGCGGTGGAACTGCGGCGCAGGACAAGACCCTTCAGTTCGGGCGCAAGGTCCGAAAGCGAGGTCATGTCGCGGCGGCTAAGATAACCCGCGCAGGAATAAAGCCCTGCGAGAATCTGCTTATCGAGTTCTGCCTGGTCTGCAAGCGACGAGGAATAGCGCTCGGCGTAGCGAAGTTGGGTGATTTGCTCGGTGAGCGCGTCGATGCGGCCGCGGCGCGACTGCGCGTCGGGACTTAAATAGCCGACGGCGACAGGTTCGCCCGTTGCCATGTGCGCGCCTTCCGCGGCAGACAGAACGGTGATGTCATACTCGGAGACAATCACCAGTTCATCGCGCACGACATAGCCCGTGGCGTAATAGCCTGCGCCTGCCTCGTACTCGATGGCGATGGCGGTGGTGTACGCCTGCTGGAACGAGGAGAACATGCTGTAGCCAAGGTAAGCCACAAGCGCGAGGATAAAAAGCCACAGAATGATATTGGTGTAGTGTTTGCCTTGTTTCATGGCGGCTCCTTTGCCCGTCGGCAGGAAGCCGCGAGGGCTTACTCCTGCATCAGTTTGACGGGAAGCGACGGTGTGATGGTGGAGACGGCGTGCTTATAAATCATCTGCTGTTTGCCGTCGGACTGCAGAAGAATGACGAACTGGTCAAAGCCCGTGATGATGCCGCGAAGCTGAAAGCCGTTCATGAGAAAGACCGTCAGCGGGGTGCGGTTCTTGCGGGTCTGGTTCAAAAAAAGGTCCTGATAGTTTTCTGTGTAAGACATGGGTATCGACTCCTTTTGTTTTTCCGAGGAAAGTTTTTCCTCGGTGATACCCATATCGTAGCATCAACTTTGCGCGAAAAAGGGAATATACTGACGAGCCGCAGAAAAAATCGGAGAAATTTCTTCCTGCCCGCGGCGGATGAGCCAATGGATGGCTTCATTGCGGCGGAACCATGTCAGTTGGCGCTTGGCATAATTGCGCGAGCGCCTGGCAATGAGTTCAAGCGCCTCTTCGAGCGTGCTTTCGCCCGAAAAATAGGATGTGAGTTCTTTGTAGCCGATGGCCTGCATGGCTGTTGCGTCTTTGCGCACACCCGAGTCGAGAAGGTTTTGCACTTCTTCGACCAAACCTGCCTCTAACATCTTCTGTACGCGCAGGTCGATGCGTGCGTAAAGGTCGGCGCGGTCTTCATAGGTGATGCCGAGCCAAATGGGGTTATATTTGGGCGGCTGAAGTTGGGTTTCGGCGTTATGCGCGGTGATGGTTTTGCCCGTTTCGAGATAAATTTCCAGCGCGCGCACGATGCGCTTGCGGTCGGAGGGATGCAGGCGTGCGGCAGATTCGGGGTCGGCTTCTTTCAATTGGGAAAGAAGGGCGCCCGTGTCGAGCGATTCGAGCCGCTCGCGCACGCCCGTGGACGGATACGGCGCAAAACTGCGGCCGAGCATGAGGCTCTCGGCATAAAGGCCTGTGCCGCCTGTGACGATGACCGTTTTGCCGCGGCTTAAAATATCCTGCACGATAGGGTCAGCCATCTGCACATAGCGGCCGACGGAGAAATCTTCATTGGGGTCAAGGACATCAATCATATGGTGCGGTATGCCG
>JAZUCN010000072.1:0-1924 GCA_045639205.1 Oscillospiraceae bacterium
CAACCTTGCCGATGAATACATCAATAAAACGCATCGGCTCGGACATTGGAAAGACTGCGGTCTGCGGCTCGAGGGTGAGGCGGTTTGGTCGATGTGCGTGATGTTCCTCACGATGTGGGATTTTATCGAGCATTTGGAAGAGGATTTAGATGCGTTTCGTCCCGATTATTCCCTGCTTGCAGGAGAATATGACGGCTTTGTGCAGCCGTTTGCCGACAGTCCGCTCGATACCGACGATGTGGGCGCAACGATGTTTCAAAGCCTGGTTTGCAACGCAAGGCGCACCGTTTGGATCATGACGCCTTATCTCATTCCCGACGATAAAATGCTCCACGCGCTTTGCACAGCCGCAAAAACGGGTGTGGATGTGCGCATCATCACCCCAGGCACGCCCGACAAAGCCTATGTGCACGCGGTCACTCGCGCAAATTACGAAGTGCTGACCGAGGCAGGTGTGCGCATTTACGAATACCGCCCGGGTTTTATCCACTCGAAAGTGTGCTTGACGGATGACGCGCATGCTATCATCGGTACGGTCAATCTCGATTTTCGCAGTATGTATCTGCATTTTGAGGACTCTGTGTATCTTTGTGACAGCGCTGCCATTGAGCAGGTCAGTGCAGATTTCCGAAACACCTTTTCCAACTGCCGCGAGATTACCTACGCACGCTGTAAACACACATTTTTGCATCAGCGTATTATTCGCGCTATTTTGCGCACGCTCTCGCCTTTGATGTAACACAAAGCAAAAACTGCTGCAAACCTTCGTTTGCAGCAGTTCTTTTTTTATCCAATTATCCGCGGTAGCCAATCGTGCGCGCGATTTGCGAAGCCGCCTGCATCAGGTGGTATACCGCAGAGGAAATCTCCTCCTGCGGCAAAAGTCCCACACAGCCGAGTGCGTAGCGCACCTGCCCGTCAGCCTGCCGAATCGGCACAGATACCGAGCGAAGCCCGCGCTTAAACTCTCCGTTTTCCAGCGCATAACCCTGCGTGCGGATTTTCTCAAGTTCCGCCGTAAACGATTCTAACTGCGTGAGCGTATTGGGCGTAAACGCTGTCAGTTCCGCGGTACGAAGAATTCTTCTGCTCTCTGCCGCAGACAGATGTGCCAAAAAGAGTTTTCCCTGCGAGGTGCAATGGATGGGAAGTCTTGCACCGACCTCGGAGACAACGCGCACACTGGCGCGGCTTTCCTCTTCGGCGAGCGTGACGACCGCTCCGCGGTCAAGCACCGACAAGAACACCGACTCACCTGTCTGCGCGCAGACAGCCTTCATCGGTTCCTGGGCAATGGCGCGGATATCCCACGCGCCGCTAACCGCACAGCCGTATTCAAACAGGCGAAGTCCGAGCCAGTATCTGCCGTCTGCCTGCTGTTCGATGAGTCCCGAAGCGCGCATCGTGGTCAGAAGCCCATGGATGGTGCTCTTTGGCCAGTTTGTCTGCCGATATAAATCTGTCAGGCTCAGCGGTCGCGCCTGCTGGGTAAAAATATCAAGCAAACGGATGGCCTTTGCAACAGAATGTATGGTTTTTCCTTCCATTTCAGGCATGAAATCGCCTCCTGTTCGTTTCCAATATAACAGTTTTTTGCGGTGCGCGCAAGCATCTCGCAAGCCTTTCACATAAGTGCAAACATTTTCGGGTATTCTATTCGCGCAGTCAATTATGAAAATAACCGAGAAAGGATGCAAACTATGGCAAGAAGAATTGAAAACAGCACGCCCCTGCGCGACGGCTATCGCATGCCTGCGGAATTTGAGCCGCAACAGGGCGTTTTTATGATTTGGCCCGAGCGCCCCGACAACTGGCGCTGTGGGGCAAAGCCCGCGCAAAAAGCATTTGCCGAAGTGGCAAAGGCCATCAGCCGCTTCGCGCCTGTGACGATGCTGGTCTCCAACGCGCAGTATGAAAACGCGCG
>JAZUCN010000073.1:0-3570 GCA_045639205.1 Oscillospiraceae bacterium
CCTTGACGGGCTCGCCATTGGAGTATAACAGGTTTTCTTCGAACAACTTCTTTGCAGCATGTGCCATTGCCCAAACGGTGGGCTCGAGCGATTCGCGCATCATCGTCGGGCCGCGGCGGCCGTCAACAACGGGGCGAATGCCGATAACAGGATAATCACCAATGTATCTGTTTTTTGCCATAGTTGTAACTCCTTTGCAAAATAAATTATATCGTTGCGACAGGGCAGTGCCCAACGCGGAAACCGCCAGTCTATCATAACAATTTTAAGCGAGATTCCCATACGCCGTCAATAGGTAAAGAAAGCAAAAAACACCCTGTATTTTCGTTAAAAATCGCAAAAATACCGCGTAGGAAGAAACTTTTGGTAAAAAAGTTGAAGAGAAAAAAGAAGGCGAGTTGCACAGATTGCGGCGGTTGAGTGTTTTTTCGCAGTGTGCTATAATGAAAAAACACCTTAACAGGAGGTTTTGATATGTACCAGACGATGCGCTATGCAATGATGCGCTTCCCAAACTTTCTCAGCAAGGCTTTGACCTTGAGCTATGATGACGGTGTCATTTACGATGAGAAGCTCATCTCTATCATGGATAAATATGGTCTTAAGGGAACATTCAATCTTAACTCGGGTCTGTTTGGCTGTGATGCGCGCCATTTGCCGCGCGAGCAGGTGCTGGCACTTTACAAGGACTCTGCGCACGAGGTTGCCATCCATGGAGCAAAGCACCTCAATCTGCCCGCCGTGTCTGCGGGCGAGGCGGTTGCGGATGTCATAGGTGACCGCATTGCGCTAGAGCAAATGTTCTCACGCACCATTACGGGCATGGCATACCCCTTCGGTACATATGATGACCGCGTTGTCGCGATGCTCGAAGCCTGCGGGGTTTCGTATGCAAGAACGGTCATCTCGACAGAGCGCTTTGACATCCCGACCGATTGGCTGCGCCTGCCTGCGACCTGCCACCACGCCAATCCGCGGCTGATGGAACTGGCAGAGGAGTTTGCCGCGTATTGCCCCGCGAAAAACGCAAGAAGACAGCCGCCGAAGCTTTTCTATCTTTGGGGACACAGCTACGAATTTAACGACCATGATAACTGGCATATCATCGAGGATTTTGCGAAAAAACTCGGAGGTCGCGATGATATCTGGTATGCCACCAACATCGAAGTCTACCGCTATGTCAAGGCTTTTGAGGCGCTCGAACGCTCGGCGGACGGCAGTATGATTTATAACCCCACGGCAACGGATGTGTATCTCAACCTCGACGGTGAGGAAATCCTCGTTCCTGCAGGAAAAACTGTCATGCGGAAAGGTGAAGTATGATGAAAAAATCCTGTGCGTGTGAGATCGTGATTTTTTATCTCACCGCCTGCATCGGCGGCGCGTTCGGCGCGTATTTTCTCGGCTGCGGCGTATCGTTCGTGTGCACCCGCGTCCATGGCTTTTCCGCCATCGGCTATGCGGCGGTGCTTGCTGCCTGCGTGCACGCGCTGATCGTTTGGCTCAGACGGAGTTGTGCATGCGAAAAAGAGGAGGCGGTCGTGTGATTTATCTGGATAACGCGGCGACAACACTCAAAAAACCGCCCTGCGTGGCGGAGGCGGTTGTGCATGCCATGAGCACCATGGCAAACGCGGGCCGCGGCGTGTATGACGAGGGCCTGCAGGCCGCGCGCACTATCTACACCGCGCGCGAGAAACTCGCCGCGCTCTTCGGCTGTGACAGCCCCGAGCGGGTGATTTTCACCGCAAACTCCACCGAGGCGCTCAATATCGCCATCGCGGGTCTGTTTCGTGCAGGCGAACATGTGATTTCTACTGATTGCGAGCATAACTCTGTCCTGCGTCCGCTGTATCGTTTGCAAAATGAGGGCGTGGAAGTGGACTTCGTGCCTGCTGATAAAATGGGTAATGTCTGCTATGAGGATTTTGCATCGCTTATCCGCGCAAATACCCGCGCCATCGTCTGCACGCATGCGTCGAATCTGACGGGCAATGTCATCGATATTGCCCGTTTGGGAGCACTTGCCCATGCGCATGGGCTTCTGCTTGTGGTCGATGCCTCACAGACGGCAGGCGCAGTACCCATTGACATGCAGAAGATGCAGATTGATGTACTGTGCTTTACAGGACACAAATCCCTGATGGGTCCGCAGGGCACAGGCGGTCTTTGCATCGCAAAAGGCGTCGAGATTCGCCCCTTCAAATGCGGCGGCACGGGTGTGCAGAGCGAGCTTCCGCATCAGCCCGAGGCATACCCCACGCGGCTTGAGGCAGGCACACTCAACGGCCACGGCATCGCAGGACTCTGCGCCGCGGTCGATGAAATCACGCGCATCGGCATCGAGAACATCCATGCGCATGAAATGGCGCTTGCCAAGCGCTTTTATGACGGCATTGCAGACCTTCGCGGCGTGAAGCTTTACGGCGATTACACGCAAAGCATGCGCGCGCCGATCGTCACATGGAATGTGGAGGGCTACGATGCATCGGAACTTGCCGACATCCTCGCCAGTGAATATGGAATTTCCGTCCGCGCGGGCGCACACTGCGCGCCGCGTCTGCACCGCGCGCTCGGCACGCAGGAAACGGGCGCTGTGCGTGCAAGTTTTGGCTATTTTAACACCGAGCAGGAAATCGATGCCGCCATCGCGGCGGTAAAGGAGCTTGCAGAAGCATGAGAGAGAAAAAACTGCAGTTATTTGTCACCTTTCATACAACCGCTAGCGCCATGGCAATGGAAAAGGCCTGCAAAGAGCAATCACTTGCAGGCAGGTTGACGCCCATTCCGCGTCAGTTGTCCTCCGATTGCGGCATGGCATGGCGTTGTGAGCCCGCGCTTCGCGCGCAGTTGGAAGCTCTTGTGCGCGAAAAACAGCTCGAAGTACAGGCATTTGCTGAAATTTTTGTGTAATTTTGGGCGTGATAGACAAAAAACTTTGCGACAATGGTGAAATCCTGTGCAGGTTGCTTGTTTCCGCCGCATCCGTCCGATATAATATGAGATAAGAATCTTGGAAGTTTGCCCAACGATGTGAGAGGGGTTTGAACGATGGCTACGTTTTTTGTAAACGGCATAGAGGTTTGCGTGGAGCAAAATCAGAAGCTTTTGCGCTATCTGCGCGATGAGCTCAAACTGACCTCCTGCAAGGATGGCTGTTCGGAGGGCGCGTGCGGTGCTTGCACGGTGCTCATCGACGGCGAGCCTTGCCGTGCCTGCACGCCCGATACCGACAGCCTGCAGGGAAGACATGTCCTTACGGTTGAGGGTTTAAGCGAGTGGGAAAAAGAACTCTACACCTACTGCTACGGCGAAGCCGGCGCAGTGCAGTGCGGCTTCTGCATCCCGGGCATGGTGCTTTGCACCAAAGCCCTGCTCGATAAAAATCCCGACCCCACCGAAAAAGATATCCGCTACGCGCTTCGCAACAACTATTGCAGATGCACAGGCTATGTGAAGATTTTTGAGGCGGTGCGTCTTGCGGCAAAGTATAAAAAACTGGGCAGCGTTCCGATGCCCACCGAGGACGATTGGAAAATCGGCTCGAATGTGCACCGCCTGGACGTTGCT